>JBOHKJ010000303.1:0-7521 GCA_050728975.1 Kiloniellales bacterium
CGCGTCGACAGCGGCACGATGATCGACACTTGGGCGACCGTCGGTTCCTGCGCCCAGATCGGCAGGAACTGCCATATCTCCGGCGGCGCCGGCATCGGCGGCGTGCTGGAGCCGCTGCAGGCCGGCCCGGTGATCATCGAGGACAACTGTTTCGTCGGCGCCCGGGCCGAGGTGGCGGAGGGCGTCGTGGTCGAGACTGGGGCCGTGCTGTCGATGGGCGTCTACCTCGGCGCCTCGACCAAGATCGTCGACCGCGCGACCGGGCAAATCCTGATGGGCCGCGTGCCGGCCTATTCGGTGGTGGTCTCCGGTACGCTGCCGGGCAAGCCGCTGCCCGACGGCAGCCCCGGGCCGGGCCTCTACTGCGCGGTGATCGTCAAGCGCGTCGACGAGAAGACCCGCGCCAAAGTTTCGATCAACGAGCTGTTGCGCACGTGAGCTGCTCTTCGGGAGCAAGGAATCCCTTGTCCGCACTCCCCGACGTCGCTTCTCTTACTTCCGCGCTGATTCGCTGCAATAGCGTGACGCCGGCGGAAGGCGGTGCGCTCACGCTGCTGGAGCGCTGGCTGAAGCCGCTCGGCTTCGCCTGCCATCGCCTCAAGTTCGAGGAAGCCGGTTTCGCGCCGGTCGAGAATCTCTATGCGCGCCATGGCAAAGGCGGCGCCAGCTTCTGCTTCGCCGGTCACACCGACGTGGTGCCGGTCGGCGACCGCAAGGCCTGGCGTTTCGATCCCTTCGGCGGCGAGATCATCGAGGACGCGGTCTGCGGGCGCGGCGCGGTCGATATGAAGGGTGCCATCGCCGCCTTCGTGAAGGCGGCCGAGGCGCGCATTGCCGATGGCTGCGAGGGCTCGATATCGTTGCTCGTCACCGGCGACGAGGAGGCCGAGGCCGTCAACGGCACCCGCAAAGTCCTTGCCTGGATGAAGGAGCGCGGCGAGACCATCGACGACTGCCTGGTCGGCGAGCCGACCAGCGGCGAGCGGCTCGGTGACACGGTGAAGATCGGCCGGCGCGGTAGCCTCAATGGCGAGTTGACGATCCAGGGCGTGCAGGGCCATACGGCCTATCCGCAGCTGGCCGACAATCCGCTGCATCGTCTCGTGCGGATGCTGCGCAGTATCGCCGAGGAGCCGCTCGATCGCGGCAACGCCCATTTCGAGCCCTCGAACCTGCAGCTCACCAGCATCGATGTCGGGAACCCCGCCAGCAATGTCATTCCCGCCGAGGCGCGGGCCCGATTCAATGTGCGCTTCAACGATCGCTACGACGGCAGGACGATCGAGCGGTGGCTTCGCGAGCGGCTCGACGCCGAGGGCGGGCGTTACGAGCTTGCGATCCGCGTCTCGGGCGAGTCGTTTCTCTGTCCGCCTGGGCCGCTGAGCGATCTCATCGCCGGCGCGGTGATGAAGGTCACCGATTCCGAGCCGGTGCTGGGCACCGGCGGCGGCACCTCGGATGCCCGCTTTATCAAGGATCACGCGCGCGTCGCCGAGCTGGGTCTCAAGAACGCCCTGGCCCACAAGGTCGACGAGCGGGTCGCGATTTCGGAGCTCGAGCGCCTCGAGGCGATCTACCGGGCGGTGCTCGAGGGCTATTTCGTCAGGTGATCTCGAGCGCCGCCGAGATTGCGCGCGGCATCTACGGCGCCTGGCGCCTGGCGCTGCGCGATCGCGGCGGAATCGCCTTCTTCAACGACAGTGTCACCGGCTTCTGGAAATCTTTCTTCGCCGCCATTCTGGTGGCACCGGCCTATTTCACCCTTATGCTGGTGGAGTTCGAAGAGCGAGAGCTCTCCGGCTCGGCTCTTCACGCGTTGATCATCCATCTCTTGGCCTATGTTCTGCGCTGGGTCGCCTTCCCGGTGCTGGCAGAGCACGCCGTCAAGGCCATCGACCGCGAGGGGCGCTATCTGCGCCTCATCGTCGCCTTCAACTGGTCCCAGGTGATCCAGGCGCTGATCTACCTGCCGCTGGTGATACTGGCGCACAGCGTGACATCGCACGGCGGACTCGCGATGCTGCTGTCGCTCGCGGGGCTGGTCCTGGTGCTGATTTACGAATGGTATGTGATCCGCGAGACGCTGGACTGCAGCGGGGCAGCGACGAGCGCCTTGGTCGCTCTGGATCTCGCGTTGAGCATCGTGATCTCGATCGCGGTCACTGCGCTCACGCTGGCACCACCGCAGCCGGCGTAAGCGCAAGCCTCAATAGCGGACTGCCACCAGATAGAGCCCCTCGGGCGGCGCGGTCGGGCCGGCCTTGCGCCGATCGCGGGCGGCGAGCGCCGCAGCGACCCAGTCTGCGCTCCGGCGCCCCAGGCCGACCTCTACCAGCGTGCCGACCATGATGCGCACCTGGTTGTGCAGGAAGGAACGCGCGCGCGCTTCGACGACCAGCTCGTCGCCGACCCGTTTGCAATCCAGCGCGTCGAGTGTCTTCACCGGCGAGGGCGCCTGACATTCGCTGGCCCGGAACGACGAGAAGTCGTGGCGGCCGATGAGCGACTTCGCTGCTTCGTCCATTGCCGCGACCTTGAGCGGTTGCGGCACGAACCAGGCGCGGCCGCGCTCCAGCGTCAGCGGCGCGCGGCGGTTGGCGATCCGATAGCGGTAGTGCCTTCCGTTGGCCGAGAAGCGCGCATGGAAATCAGGTGGCGCCAAGGTCGCTTCGAGCACCGCAACCGGCGCCGGCCGCACATGAAAGTTCATCGCCTCGCGCAGGCGTTCGAGTTTCACTTCGCGCGCGAGATCGAGGTGTGCGACCTGGCCGAGCGCGTGAACGCCAGAATCTGTGCGCCCTGCGCCCTCGATCAACGGCCGCTCGCCGCAGAAGCGCTCCACCGCTTCCTCCAGGGCCGCCTGGACGCTCGGCCCGTTGTCCTGGCGCTGCCAGCCGACGAAGGCGCCGCCGTCGTATTCGACCAGCAGGCGATAGCGCGTCGTGCCGGGCGCCGGCCTCCGGTTCGACGCGTTGTTCACGGTGTCTGCCCTGCGGGCTGGGCTTCGGGCAGCGGCAAGCGCGTGCCCGGCGGCAATGCAAAGCCGCGCAGGAATTCCTGCGCGCTCATCGCAGAGCGCCCGGCACGCTGAACCCGCGTCAGCCTGAGCGCACCCTTGCCGCAGGCAATCGTCAGCCTGTCGTCGAGCAGTTCGCCCGGCGAGCCGCTTTTCGAGACGACCTCGGCGGCGAGGACCTTGATGCCGCCCTTGGCGCTGGCGAAGTGGGCCCCCGGCCAAGGCGAGAAGGCGCGCACCTGGCGTTCCAGTTCCTCCGCCCTCCGGCGCCAGTCGAGTCGCGCTTCGCCGCGCTCCAGTTTGCGGGCATAGGTGACGCCCTTGCTCGGCTGCGGCCGCCCGGCCAAGCGGCCCTCGGCGAGCGCCGGCAGCCATTCGATCAACAGCTCGGCGCCGAGCCTGGCGAGCGCGTCGTGGAGCTGGATCGCGTTGCACCCGGGTGGAATGGGAAAGCGCCGGTGGGCGAGGATCGGACCGCTGTCGAGTCCTTCCTCCATCTGCATCAAAGTGACGCCGGTCTCCTTGTCGCCGGCGAGCAGCGCGCGACTGATGGGCGCGGCACCGCGCCAGCGCGGTAGCAGCGAGGCATGGAGATTGACGCAGCCGAGACGCGGCGCATCGAGAATCGCTTTGGGCAGTAGCAGACCGTAGGCGACTACCACCGCGAGATCGAGATCGAGCGCGGCGAAGGCGTCCTGCTCCGCCGGGTCTTTGAAGCTGGTCGGGGTGCGGAGCGGCCAGCCGTTTTTTTGCGCCAGCGCGGCGACCGGTCCGGGGCGCGGCTGCTGTCCGCGCCCTGCCGGGCGCGGCGGCTGACTGTAGACGGCGCAAATGTCGTGACCGCCAGCCGCCAGCGCCTCCAGGCTCGGCAGCGCGAAGTCGGGCGTTCCCATGAAAGCGAGGCACAAGGCGGACATGAACGGCTGGACGGCTCTCTTCGCTCGGTCCGTGCGGGCTGTCGGCACGGGGGCGGCACGGCCGTAGTCTAGAGCGCGGGAGCTCCGGAGGCGACCTGCTGCTGCCCGGCCTTCTTCGCCTTCTGCAGCTTGCGCAGGATCATGTTGCGCTTGAGCGCCGTCAGATGGTCGACGAACAACACCCCCTCGAGGTGATCCATCTCGTGCTGGATGCAGGTGGCGAGCAGGCCCTCGGCGTCGAGCTCGCGCGGCTCGCCCTGATGGTCGAGGTAGGCGACCTTGATGGCGCGCGGCCGCACCACCTCGGCATAGTGCTCTGGCAGCGAGAGGCAGCCCTCCTCGTAGCCCATCAGCTCGCCGGAGACCCAAAGCAGCTCGGGATTGGCCATGCAGCAAGGCTGCGGCGGCTGGTCCTCGCGGGCGGCATCGACCACGATGACCCGCCTCAACACGCCCACCTGGGGCGCGGCGAGCCCGATGCCCGGCGCGGCATGCATGGTCTCCAGCATGTCGTCCATCAGCCGGGCGATCTCGGCATCGACCCTGGCGACCGGCGCGGCCTTCTGCTTCAGGCGCGGATCGGGCGCGACGATGATGGGGAGGAGAGCCATGGCTTTCAGCGGTTTTCCCAGCGAAGGTTCGGGGCGAGCGCATCGCTTCGCTCTGGCCGACTTAGGTATGGCGTGACCCGTTTGCCGTCAAGCGTGGCAGGCGCCAATGTGGTATCTTGAGAGAGCGACTCCCTGCCCGATTCCCTCGGCTTTCTAAGGGACAAAGATGACTCCAGAGTTGATGGCGATCCTGGCACTGGGAGCCCTGGTGGCCTTGCTGGGCGTCGTCCTGCTGGCGCTGCTGCTGCGCCGGGGCCAGTCCGCGGGGGTGTTGGAGGCACGCCTCGCCCAGCTTGCCGACAGCCAGGCCGCCGCCCAGGCCCGCATGGCGGACAGCCTGCACGCCCAGGAGCGGGCGCTCAGCAAGGCGGTCGAAGAGCGGCTCGGCGACTTCTCAAAGAAGGTCTCGGACCGGCTACAGGAAACCAGCAAGGAGAGCCAGACCACACTCACCGACCTACGCGAGCGCCTGGCGGTGATCGACAGCGCCCAGAAGACCATCACCGAGCTCTCGACCCAGGTAGTGGGGCTCCAAGACATCCTGGCGAACAAGCAAGCGCGCGGCGCCTTCGGCGAGATTCAGCTCCAGGACCTGGTCGGTTCGGTGCTGCCGCCTGACGCCTACAGCTTTCAGTCGACGCTCAGCAACGGCACCCGGGTCGACTGTCTGCTGACGCTCGCCAAGCCACCCGGGCCGATTGCCATCGATGCCAAGTTCCCGCTCGAATCCTACGAAGCCCTGCGGGCCGCCAAGGACGAGGCAGCCGAGACCGGCGCGCGCCGGGCGCTTGCCGCCGACCTCAAGCGTCACGTCCAGGCGATCGCCGAGAAATACATCCTGCCCGGCGAGACGGCGGAGTCGGCGCTGCTGTTCCTGCCGAGCGAGGCGATCTACGCCGAGCTTCACGCTAGCTTCCGGTCGGTCGTCGAGGAGTCATTTCGCAGGCGGGTGTGGATCGTCTCTCCGACCACCCTCTGGGCGCTGCTGACCACCATCCGCGCCGTAATGAAGGACGTGCGGATGCGCGACCAGGCACATCTCATCCAGGCCGAAGTGCAGAAGCTCCTGGAGGACGTGACTCGGCTCGACGACCGCGCCGGTCGGCTGCAACGCCACTTCGCCCAGGCCGAGGAGGACATTCGTCAGATCCGAGTCTCGACCGAGAAGGTGGTGAAGCGCGGCGAGGCCATCGAGCAGGTTGAGATGGAGAATACCGAGGCCGTGGAGACCGCGGTCAAGCCTCCTGCCGTACAGGGCCGGCTGAAGTCTGTTTAACTGTTTATCAGTCAATATCAACAGCGAGGCGGCCACTTATTGAGCGTGGGATGGCCCAGCGCCTTCTCGGGTGTGCAAAAGGCTAAGTTTTTCGCCCTATTCGGAACATTAACTATATTTCGATTAAACAGCTATTGAGTAGCCCTGACCCGGTAACTGAGCGTGACTTCGCCCCTGGCCGGCACGGTCACCCGCCAGGAAAGCCTGCGGGCGTCGCCGGGCTCGTGGGGCTGGCTTTCCTCCAGCACGCTCCAGTTCCAGCCGCGCGCCAGCGGCCCCTCGACCAGGACTTCGACCGCCTCGTCCTTGGCGTTGGCGAGCACGATCGCCTGGGCGGTCTCGAAGGCGCGCGACGACAGCCGCTCGTGGGCGGTGGTCGTGGAGCGCCCGGTGACGCCGAAAGCCTCGCCCAGGGTCAGTTCGAGGCGCTCGCCTTCCGGCGTGTGGTCGATCCGGCTCTCGCCGGTGAAGACCGGCGGCCCCTCGGCGGCGGCCTCGTAAACCCGGAGTGCGCCGGCCGGTAAGGGCCGGCCGAGACCGACAGCCTTCTCGTTCTCGACCTCGACCAGGATCTCGGCCGCCTGCGGGCCGAGCTCGCCGCTGTTGCCGAAGGGATCGATCAGACCACGCAGGCGGTAGCCGCGCGTCATTGCTACCGACTCGGCACTGAACAGGGTGACCTGCTTGCGCTCGCCCTTGGCCAGCGAGAGCGGCTCGGGCAGCAGATAGAGATGGCGGTCGCTGAAGGAGACCGCGGCGACATCGGCTTTGGCCGGCGGCGCGGCGGCGCGTGTCATCATCATCTCCTGACCAGCTTGGGCATAGGGCATGGGGCCGCCCAGCTGCAGTATGCTGCCGGCGATCAGCCGCACCTTGGCATCCTCGAAGGCCACACCGCTGTCGTTGGAGAGCGAAACCAGGGCCACCAGGGCGAGCTTGCTCTCGGCCTCGTCGATCTCGGCGCGGTAGTCGGCCTGCCAGCCAAGACCCGGCGCGATGTAGTCGAGCGCGAGGCTGGCGGCGGCGCCGGCGCTCTCGATCAGGGTCAGCAGCTGCGGCTCGGCGGAAAGGCCCGGCGGCAGCTCGCCGAAGATCAGGCGCCCGGGCGGCGCGGTCTCGATGCGGTCGCCGATCTGGATCACCGGGCCCTGAGCCACGCTGAGCAGGCGTCCGGTCTCTACGGTTTCTTCGCCGGTTTCCGGATCGATCCGGGCGACCCGCACCTCCTTGCCGAGGTGCGCTTCGAGCAGTGCCTGGGGCGTCAGGAGGTCGCGATTGAGCGACTGCTCGATCACCACGAGGCCGGGCCCGGAGAGGCTGAGGGTCTCGGCGCGCAGGCTGGCGGCGAGATCCTTCAGCACCAGACGGCTGCGTCCCGCCGGCAGCGCGATCCGGCGCTCCTCGCTGACTTGGCCGAAGCCACCGTTGTAGAGCGTCAGGGTGACCACGCTGCGGCTGTCGGCGCCCAGGATAGTGGCAGCGCTTTGCGACTGGGCAGAGGCGCCGCTGCTCGACAGCAGCAGCGCGGCGAGCAGGGCGGCGGAGAGCGGGCGAAGGGCAATCATGGTTTGCGTCCTCTCGGGCGTTCAGTTCTTTCCGCTAGGTCTTGGCGGCCAATTGCGGCCAAGCGAGGGCGGCGCGGTGGCGACTCTCTGTCGCTTCGGTCTTCCGCCCCACCGGCCTTCAGCCGGCTGGCCGGCG
>JBOHKJ010000304.1:0-7787 GCA_050728975.1 Kiloniellales bacterium
GGACGGCCGCGACATCGGCACGGTGGTCTGTCCCGAGGCTCCGATTAAGATCTTCGTGACCGCCGGGCTCGAAGCCCGCGCCGCGCGGCGCCATAAAGAGTTGATCGAGCGCGGAGAGCCGAGTATATACGCGCGCGTTTTGGAGGAGATGGAGGCCCGGGACGCACGCGACAGCAGTCGCGCCGTGGCTCCGCTCCGGCCCGCCGGGGACGCCTTGGTCCTCGACACCAGCCGCATGGACGCCGAAGCTGTCTTCGTGGCTGCACTGGCAGCTGCACGCAAGCGGCTCGGATGGCCAGTCGACCGGCCATGAAGCGGTTGGGCCTGTAACGACCGGGCCTGTAACGACCGAGTCTGTGTTTCGTTTTGCGATTACGGGCGCCCGGAACCTCTCCGGGAAGACCGCCGGAGACAACCGGCCGGCCATGATCGAACAACGACGAAAGGATCAGCATCCTAATGGCTGAGACAGCCACCAAATCCCCGGCGAAGGAAAGCTTCGCCGCCCTGCTCGAGGAATCCCTCGGCAGCGCCGGCACCCTCGAAGGCACCGTGCTCAAGGGCACGATTGTGGGCATCGAAGGCGATACCGCACTCATCGACGTCGGCCTCAAGTCCGAGGGCCGTGTTGCCCTCAAGGAGTTTGCCAAGGCCGGCCAGCCGCCCGAGCTCAAGGTCGGCGACGAGGTCGAGGTCTACCTCGAGCGGATGGAGAACAAGTATGGCGAAGCCATGCTGTCGCGCGAGAAGGCCAAGCGCGAGGAGGCCTGGACCCAGCTCGAACAGGCCTTCAACGCCAACGAGCGCGTGACCGGCATCATCTTCGGCCGGGTCAAGGGCGGCTTCACCGTCGATCTCTCCGGCGCCGTGGCATTCCTGCCCGGCAGCCAGGTCGACATCCGTCCGGTGCGCGACGTCGGCCCTTTGATGGGCTCGCCGCAGCCCTTCCAGATCCTCAAGATGGATCGCTCGCGCGGCAACATCGTGGTCTCGCGCCGCGCGGTGCTCGAGGAAACGCGCGCCGAGCAGCGCAGCGAGCTGGTCGCCAATCTGAAGGAAGGCGACATCCTCAACGGCGTGGTCAAGAACATCACCGACTACGGCGCCTTCGTCGATCTCGGCGGCGTCGACGGTCTGCTCCACGTCACCGACATGTCGTGGAAGCGCGTCAACCACCCGACCGAGGTCCTGTCGATCGGCCAGCAGGTCAAGGTGCAGGTGATCCGCTTCAATCCGGAAACCCAGCGCATCAGCCTCGGCATGAAGCAGCTCGAGGCCGATCCCTGGGAAGGCGTCTCCGCGAAGTATCCGGTCGGCACCAAGTTCACCGGCCGCGTCACCAACATCACCGACTACGGCGCCTTCGTGGAGCTGGAGCCGGGGATCGAGGGCCTGGTCCACGTCTCCGAGATGTCCTGGACCAAGAAGAACGTCCACCCCGGCAAGATCGTCTCCACTAGCCAGGAAGTCGAGGTGATGATCCTCGACGTCGACGAGCAGAAGCGCCGCATCTCGCTCGGCCTGAAGCAGTGCGGGCCCAATCCCTGGACCGCGTTCCAGGAGAGCCACGCGGTCGGCAGCACGCTCGATGGCGAGGTCAAGAACATCACCGAGTTCGGTCTCTTCGTCGGCCTGCCCGGCGAGATCGACGGCATGGTCCACTTCTCCGACCTCGACTGGAATCTCCCTGGCGAGGAGGCGGTGAAGAAGTACAAGAAGGGCGACGTCGTCAAGGTGAAGGTGCTCGACGTCGACGTCGAGAAGGAGCGCGTCAGTCTCGGTATCAAGCAACTGAGTGAGGATCCCTTCGCCGGCGCCGTGCAGTCGGTGAAGAAGGGCAACATCCTCACCGCCACCGTGACTGCTGTGCAGGACAGCGGGCTTGAGGTCGCTCTGGCCGACGGCGCCACCGGCTTCATCCGCAAGGCGGACCTCTCGCGCGACCGCAGCGAACAGCGGCCCGACCGCTTCGCCGTCGGCGAGAAGGTCGACGCTAAGGTGACTTCGGTCGATTCCCGCAGCCGTAAGATCTCGCTGTCGATCAAGCAGCGCGAGATCGAGGAGGAGAAGCAGGCCGTCGCCGACTACGGCTCCAGCGAGTCCGGCGCCAGCTTGGGCGACATCCTCGGCGCTGCCTTCTCCAGGGCCGCCAAGGAAAAGAAAGCCAAGCCCGACGATGACGACGCCGCGGACGGTACGGACGAAGCCGAGGTCAAGCCGAAGGGCAAGGCCCGCAAGAGCGCCAAAGCCAAGGCCGCTGCCGATGAGGACGGCGACGCCGAGGACTGAGCCCGGCCCGCTGGAGCGGATTGCGCGAATCTGCTCTAAGCCGCGCGAATCAAGGCTTACGGCCCGGTTCGCCTTTTGCGAAGCGGCCGGGCCGTTTTTCTTGCCGCCCGGGCCCGGCCTTGCTACACTTCAAAAAAAGCTTTATTCTGAAAGACTTAAGCTTGAGCGACGCGGCAACGAAAACAATGTGGCAGGGGTGACAGAGGAGCCCATCGCTTCGCGACCGTGGAGCGGTCACGCAGGCGGGGGTCTTGCCGGCTTCGGGGGAGGGGGCCTGATGACCAAGTCCGAGTTGATTCAACTGATCGCCACGCGCAACCCGCAGCTTTACCACCGCGACGTGGAGCGCATCGTGTCCACTATTTTCGACGAGATCGCCGAAGCCTTGGCGCGCGGCGATCGGGTCGAGCTGCGCGGCTTCGGCGCGTTCTCGGTCAAGCATCGCGAAGCGCGAGTCGGCCGCAATCCGCGCACCGGCGATGCTGTTTCGGTATCGGAAAAACACGTGCCCTTCTTCAAGACCGGGAAGCAGTTGCGCGAGCGGCTGAACGACGCGTGAAGCCGTCCCACGCGCGCTGCGGGGAAACGCCCGCAAGCGGGCGGTGGGAGGCGCTGTTCCGGCATTTGCCCAACGGGCCACAGACGTGAAGCGTCTATCCTGGATCGTTTCGCTGCCGCTGCTGCTATTGGCGGTGCTGTTTGCGCTCAGCAATCGCCAGGCGGTGACGCTCGACCTCTGGCCTTTCGAGGTCGGCCTGACGCTGCCGCTCTATCTGCTCTTCCTGGCGACGCTCTTCGTCGGCTTCCTGTTCGGCGGCCTCGTCGCCTGGCTCTCCGCCGGTCGCCAGCGCCGTCGCGCGCGCGAGCTGCGCAATCGCCTCGCCGCGCTGGAGCGCGAGGTGGCGATCGGCGCCCGCGACATTGCGCCGCCGGCCAACCGCAATGCCCCAGCGCCGCCCCAGCGTCCGGCCGTCAACCTGCCTGCCGCACCCAACGGGCGCTAAGGCAAATCGGGGTCGGATGGAATCGCCTCGCTTGGAATCGCCCCAGTTGGAGCCGCTGGGGCGGCGATCCGTCGACCCAGTGACTCTGCTCTTAATGTCGAGCATAGAGCGGCTTCTCGCGATCGATGGGAGCCGCAATCCGGTTCCACGCGATCGCGAACCGCTCTAGTACTCGAAATCGATGCGCAGCCTTTCGGCCGACGCGCTCGCCGCTGTCTTCGACGATAGGGCGCTGGTGGCGGCGCTCGACGAGGCCTTTCGCCGCGACATCGCCGTCCCGGTTCGTCACCATCATTCGCTGCCCGATCCGGCTAGCGGCGACTACAGCGGTGGCGAGGCGACGCTGCTGCTGATGCCGGCCTGGCGCGCCGGCGCCGTCATCGGCGTCAAGCTGGTCACCATCTTTCCTGGCAACGCCAGCCGCAATCTGCCTTCGGTGCTCGGCAGCTATCTGCTGCTCGATGGCACCAGCGGCCGGCCGCTTGCGCTGATGGATGGGCCCTATCTCACCGCGCGCCGCACCGCCGCCGCCTCGGCGCTCGCTGCGCGCTATCTCGCCCGCCCCGATGCCACGACGCTGCTGATGGTCGGTACCGGAACGCTGGCGCCGCACATCGTGCGCGCCCACGCCGCGGTGCGGCCGCTGACCCGCGTGCTGGTCTGGGGCCGCAGCTTCGACAAGGCCGATCGTCTCGCCCGCTCCTTCGCCGGTGCGGCTTTCGCCGCCGAGGCGGTCGGAGAGCTGGCGGGGGCGGTTGCCGAGGCTGACATAATTTCGACCGCCACGCTCAGTCACGAGCCTCTGGTTCGTGGCGCCTGGCTCAGGCCCGGCCAGCATCTGGATCTGGTCGGCGGCTTTCGCCCAGACATGCGCGAGGCCGACGACGAGGCGGTGAGACGCGCTGCGGTCTACGTCGATACGTTCGATGGAGCGACCAAGGAGGGCGGCGACATCGTCCAACCGCTCGCCAACGGCACGCTGGCGCACGAGCGGATTCGCGGCGATCTCTTCGGACTCGCGCGCGGCAGCGTGGAAGGCCGGCACGACGCCGAGGAGATCACTTTCTTCAAGTCGGTCGGCACCGCGCTCGAGGACCTGGCCGCCGCCGAGCTGGCCTGGAGCCGCTGCGGCGGCGAAGTTTGATCGATTGCCGCTGCGGCGGCGAAGTTTGATCGATTGCCGCTGTGGCGATCTTTGGACGGCTGCCGCTGCGCCCCGAGCGACGGCGCCCCAAGTGACGGCGCCCCGAGTGGCGGCGCCCAAGTGACGCGGGGCCCGCGCTCTGCTATATCCGCGCCATGGTTACAGCGAAGTCCCGCGCGAGCGCCCCCCCCGAGCGGACCGGCGCCGTCCTGGTGGCGCTCGACACCGTCGATCTGGCGCGCGCCGGCGCGCTGGCGCAGACGCTTTCGGGCCTCGTCGGCGGGGTCAAGATCGGCAAGGAGTTTTTCGCCAGCCACGGTCCCGACGGCGTGCGCGCGGTGGCGCGCGGCCAGCCGCTGTTCCTCGACCTGAAGTTTCACGACATCCCCAATACCGTCGCCGGTGCGGTGCGCGCCGCCTGCCGGCTCGAGCCGCTGATGCTCAATGTCCACGCCGGCGGCGGGCGGGCGATGCTGGAGGCCGCCGCAGAAGCCGCGCGCGAGGCGGCCGAGGATCACGAGGTTCCGCGCCCGCTGGTGATCGGCGTCACCGTCCTGACCAGCCTCGACGAGGAGGATCTCGCCGAGGTCGGCCAGCAGGGGCCGGTCGTCGAGCAGGTGCGGCGACTTGCTGCGCTGGCCCAGGCCTGCGGTCTCGACGGCGTGGTCTGCAGCCCGCGCGAGATCGAAGTTCTGCGGGCCGACTGCGGGGACGACTTCCGTCTGGTGGTGCCGGGCATTCGTCCCGACTGGGCGGTGGCCGGCGACCAGAAGCGCATCATGACCCCGGCCGAGGCGCTGAACATGGGCGCCGACTATCTGGTCATCGGCCGGCCGATCACTGCCGCCGCCGATCCCGCCGCCGCAGCGCGCCGGATCGCCGACGAGCTTGTCGCGCTCTAGCGTCATGGCGCAACTCGCGCCACGCGGACCGCTGCAGCCACTCGACCTCCGGGCGGCGGCCGGCGAAACGCTGGCGGTCCTCCAGGGCGCCTTCGGCCTGCTGATCGAAACCGCGCTGCTGCCCTGCCTCTTCTCCTTCTTCGTGACGATCGGCGTCACGCTCGTCGGGTGGTTGTCGCCGCTCGGCTTCCTTTTGCAGGTGACGGCGATGGTTGCCCAGGTCGCCTTCGCCGTGGCGTGGCACCGGGTGGTGCTGCTGGGCCCGAGCGAGGGCGGCGCCTTCAATCTGCGCCTCGGTCCGCGCGAGCTGCGCTACCTTGCCTATTGCGTCGCGATCTCGCTCGCCGCAGCCCTGCTCGCGACACCGGTCTCGCTGATCCTCTGGGCTGCCCTGGGCCTGGGGGAGATCTCCCGGGGCTTCTTCTTCGTCCTCTTCGCAATCGTTACCGCGATCCTCTCGGTGCTCTCTCTGGTGCTGCCGGCGGTGGCGCTCGAGCTTCCGGGCTTCGGCCTGCGCGAAGCCTGGGCGGCGGCGCGCGGCATTCTGCTGCCGCTGGTCGGCCTTTGCCTGCTGGTCCTGGCGCCGGCCTGGGTGGCCCTGCAGCTGCTTCTTTTGCTGGTGGTCTGGGTCCAGTCCTGGTTCGCCCTGACCGTTCCCGGCCTTCTGCTGCTGGTGGTCGGCAATTACCTGCTGCTCGCGCTCGGCGTGACGGTGATCTCGGTCGCCTTCCGCCAGCGTACCGGCTGGACGGCGTAACACCGCTCCGCTTTTCGTTTGGCGAGAATCCGCCGCCTCTAGCACCCTGAGGTTGCGGCGCGTCCTGCCGCCTTGGCTTGGGGGAGCCGATGAGCGACGGAACCGAAAGCGCTCCGGCGCGGGCACCTACCGGCGAGTTTCGGATTCTGGAGACTGTCGTGTGGGCCGTCATGGGCGTGGCCAGGCGACCACGGCTCACGTTACGGGTGCTCGCTTTGCCGATCGATTTGAGCGTCCTGGCATTCGCAATTGGATGGCTCGCGGGCCTGCCGATACTGAAAGGTATCATTGGTCTGCTTGCGGGGCTTGCCATGTTGCCGGTGGTCGTTTTCTGGCACCGCTACGCTGCGTTCGGTGAGCCCACGTCGCAGCCGCCGGTCCTTCCTCGGAAAAAAAAGCGTGATTGGCGTTACCTCCTGGACTTGATCGCCCTAGCTGGCGTGTCGATCCCGTTTGTCCTTGCGGCGGTCGCCATCGTTGTTGCGCGGCGGTCGCCATCGTTATTGCGATTCCTCCGCTCCTTTCGTTCCGCTTCGATGCCCAAGACATGGCGCCGCCCTTAGCTGCGTTGCTGGCTTTTGTCCTGGATGTCGGAGGGGTCGCACTGGCGACGTATGTATTGTCCAGAGTCGTCCTGATTTTGCCGGCGACTGCGCTGGACCAGCGGATCGGGCTCGGCGAAGCCTTCCGTCGATCGCGTCCGCTCGCCCTTCGCTTGACGATCGCGCTTTGGCTGATCTATTTGCCGGCGGCCCTCGTCGACCTCTTGGCGGCACTATCAACGGGTTTGTCGGCCGCAGAGATGGAACTGGTGGTGCGTGATCGCGCGGCCGGGCCGATTGCAATCGTCGTGTTCTTCAATTTTCTGGCTATTGTCATCTCTTACCTTCTGGCCCTCGCGTCCGCGGCGATATTGACCTGTGCCTTCATGGCCGCACCTGGCTTCCGGCCCGCTGGCATCGATGCGGCTTCCTCTCCGCATTAATCGTTTCACGTGAAACGCTTGCCGCACAGCCGCGTACTGATTTCTCCCCGCAACGGCTTCGCCGGCGCTGCCGGCTGTGCCGCGCAAACGCTCGCTTCCGGCGCATAAGCGCGCCGCACCCAGGGAGGCTGAGATCGCTGCCGATATTCGCGCGCCGGCAGGCCCCGCGCCGGTGGCGCGAGCTTCCCCTGGACCTTCGGCTGCGCCTGCACTACCTCTGCCTTCATGGTGATCGAGGCCAAGATCTGCGGCATCAACGATGCCGCCGCCATGGAGGCGGCGGCCGAGGGCGGGGCGGCATACATCGGTCTCAATTTCTACCCGCCCAGCCCGCGCGCGGTGAGCGCCGAGAGGGCCGGCGAGCTGGCGGCGCTGGCCGGCGAGGCGTTCAAAGTCGGGCTGTTCGTCGATCCCGACGACGCGTTGCTGGAGGCCACGCTTGCCGCGGTGCCGCTCGACATCATCCAGCTCCATGGGCAGGAGAGCCCGGCCCGGGTCGCCGCGATCCGCCGCCGCTTCACGCTCCCGGTCATGAAGGCGATCAAGCTGGCCGCCGCCGACGACCTCGCCGAGGCCGGGCGCCAGCAGGAGATTGCCGACCGCCTGCTGTTCGACGCCAAGGCCCCCAAGGAGATGGCGGGCGCGCTGCCGGGCGGCAACGCGCTAGCCTTCGACTGGCGGCTGCTCGCCGGCAGGCGCTGGGAGC
>JBOHKJ010000305.1:0-10762 GCA_050728975.1 Kiloniellales bacterium
CGGGCTCGCGCGCACCCATTCCAGCTCGCGCGCGAGCGTCCGCTGTCTCGCCTGACCGGTCTTCTCCTCCTGCTCGAGGCGCTTCTGCTTCTGCTCCAGCCAGGAGGTGTAGTTGCCCTTCCACGGGATGCCCTGCCCGCGGTCCAGCTCGAGAATCCAGCCGGCGACGTTGTCGAGAAAATAGCGGTCGTGGGTCACGGCCACTACGGTGCCGGGATACTGCTCCAGGTGCTTCTCCAGCCAGGCAACCGATTCGGCGTCGAGGTGGTTGGTCGGCTCGTCGAGCAGCAGCAGATCGGGCTTCTGCAGCAGCAGGCGGCAGAGCGCGACGCGGCGCCGCTCGCCGCCCGACAGCGTGTCGACCTTGGCTTCGCCGGGCGGACAGCGCAGCGCATCCATGGCGATCTCGACCGTGCGGTCCAGGTCCCAGGCGTCAGCGGCGTCGATCTTCTCCTGCAGCTCGGCCTGCTCGGCGATCAGCGCGTTCATCTCGTCGTCGCTCAGCTCTTCGGCGAAGCGCGCCGAGACGGCCTCGAAACGATCGACCAGCGCCTTGGTCTCGGCGAGACCCTCCATGACGTTGCCGGCCACGTCCTTGGCCGGATCGAGCTGCGGCTCCTGTTCCAGGTAGCCGACCTTGACGCCCTCGGCGGCCCAGGCCTCGCCGCCGAAATCCTGGTCGAGGCCGGCCATGATCTTGAGCAGCGTCGACTTGCCGGAGCCGTTCAAGCCGAGCACGCCGATCTTCGCGCCGGGGAAGAACGAGAGGTAGATGTCCTTCAGGATCTCGCGCCCGCCCGGGAAGACCTTCCGCAGGCCTTTCATGACGTAGATGTACTGATAGGAGGCCATCGTCTCTCCTCGCGGCGTCGACTGGGGAAGCGAGGGCGCCGGCCGCGCCCACCGGGGGCCCGCTTTTAGCGCAAGGCGCGGCGCAAAGCCAGCGCCGCCGGGGCCATCGTTGAGGGGCTGCCGGGCCGACGTGGCTTCAGTAGAGCGCGGCGCCGATGTCTGGAGAATCGGCGCCTTCGTCGACTTCGCCGATTGCCATTTCCATCATTCGCGCAAAGGCGCCGCTGGCGAAACGGCCGGTCGGATGGCTACCGAGGTATTCCTGATAGGCGTCGAAGGTCCCGGCCTGCTGCGCCGCTTGCCATGCCGCAGCGTCGGCGTCCTGCTGCGCTTCCGCCTGACCCGGCACGACAAATCCGGTCGCCGCAGCGGCCAGCAGCAGGCCCTGCAGCCGCGCAAAGAGGCCTTGAAGGATCGTTCGCGCCATTGTCGGCTCCCCGCCCTCGGCAACTGGTCGACCTCGATCCCGGGGAGATTATTGCTTCGCGAGCCGCAGAACCGGGAAGAATAACCCTCCAGGCGAGGTCTTTAAGCAGGGATGGCTTGGGCCGTGCACGTCATTTGGCCGCAGCCCCCCATTCCGGATGCCGGGACGACAGCGGCACCGAAGACGAGGAAGACAGGGATGGGTAGAGGCGCGGCAATTGCGTTTGCCGTCGCGGGTGTGGCTCTCGCCAGCTGTGCCAAGCCGCCGCCGGGAGAGTTCGCCGGGCGTACGCTGTCGCCGGTTCGTCAAAACTACATCGAGCCTACCGTCGCCAGCGTCACGCAGACCGCGATCCTCGACCGTGCGCAGACAGACGTATGGGACGCCGTGGCCAGACGGCTGCAGGAAAAGGGCTTGATCGTCGAGCATCGCGATCCGGATGCAGGCGAAATGGCAGCGCGCTACAGCGGCGAGCCCGAGCCCTATGTCGACTGCGGGACGCTCGTCCATGAGATCGCGGGACGAAGGGGTCGGCCGGTGAATCGGCTGCCCGCCGCTCGGGACAACCTGCAGTACGACCTGGCGCTGGACTACAAGTCGGTCTGGGTCTTCAGGAAGATATGGCTCGACGGCTGGATGATCGTGCGTGTTGGGCCGGGCGGAGCGACGACAACAACGGGCGACGCCAATATCCGGGCCGAGCCCAACACCGAGGCGGAAATCCTGACGACGCTGCCCGCCGGAACCGCGGTCACGATTCTCGGCCCGAGCGGCGAGAAGGGCTGGTATCGGGTCGAGGCCGCCGGCCGCGCGACCGCCTACATCGCGGATTTCCTCGTGACCGAGCCGGACAGTACCGCCGTCACCGCTCAGACGACCTATGTCGTGACCCGCACGATGTCGATCGGAAGCGGCGAAGATGTCGAGCGCACCCGTGAGGTCATTTCTTTCGTAACCGGCGGGAGCGCCAGTTTCAGCGGCGGGACGCGATGCCTGGCCAAAGGCACCATGGAACAGCTTGCATTGCAGCCATAGCGCCCGCTGTCGCTTAGAAGCGGCGGTCGGCGCGGCGCGCGAAGGCCAGCTCCGCGATCAGGCACGCCGCATCGGCGGCACCGTTGGCGAGCTCGATCCGTTCGCAGGCCGCGCGCATGGCCGCCCGCCGGTCGGCGTCGAGCAGGACGGCGAGCGCCGCGTCGGCCCGGTAGACGTCGCGCGCGCGCAGGCAGAGGCCGAGGCCGTGCCGCTCGGCGTAGAGAGCGCGCGCCAGCTGATCGTCCATCATCGGATGCTCGTTGGGGACGAACAAAGTCGGGAGACCCGCCAGAATCGCTTCGTGAAAGGAATTGTATCCCGCCGCACCGATGGCGAAGTCGAAAGCCTTGAGGTAAGGCGACAAGGGATAACGCCGCAGCTTGATCGCGCCGTCCGGGCCCCAGGTCTCGTCGTTGGCGATCAGCCATTCGGCAACCGCGATCTGCACGCCCGGCACGGCGGCCAAGCCATCGACCAGCCGCGCCCGGCCGACGTCGGCACCGAAATTGTTGCCGGCGCCGAGGTGGATCAGCGCGCAGAGCTTGTCCGGATCCAGACCCAGCGCCGCTCGCGCGTCGGCCCGCGGCAGCATCTCGGTCTCGTCGTACAGGCAGATCGGGTCGACGAGCTGAGTCTTATCGCGGTGGGTAGCTGTGAGACCGCGATCGAAGGCGGCGGCCAGTTCGCGCGGCTCGAGCACCAGGTCGAACTGTTTCTCGCGCGCAATGTGGTCGGCGCCCAGGCCGGCTCGCCACATGGCCCGGCGCGACCAGACGAACCAGCGCTCGGGATGATCGGCCATCGTTCGCAGCAGGCCACCGTAGGGTACGTTGCCGTCGAACACCACCACCCGGGGATCGTGAAAGGCGAGCATCTCGTTCAGCTCCTGGTAAAGGAAATCGTTCCAGGCGCCGACATTGCAGTCGAGATAGCTGTGATAGGGGATGTACTCGGCCGAAAAGCCGAACTCGCGGATGACGGCCATCCCCTGCGACAGGGTCGCGAAGGTAGGCCGGATCGAAGCCGGAGCGCGGCGCGCGATGGCGAGCTGGCGCGTCAGGTGGCCCATGCCGATGCCGTTCGAAGCGACGAAGAGCACCGGAGCGACCGGCTGCGGCCGAGCGGCACTAGTCTCCGTGCGATGCGGCCCGCCGACGATGGCGGCGACGCGTGCGCGGTGACGCTCCAGGGAGAAGCGGCTGCGCACGGCCTGGCTGCCGCGCTCGGACTGCCGCCGCCAGGCTTTGGCATCGGCGTGAAGCCGCTTGGCGAGGCTCGCCACATCGCCGGGCTCCGCATAGATCGCGGCCTCGCCGAAGGTCTGGCGGAACGACTCGGGCAGAATTGCGACGGCACCGCTGGCGAGCGCCTCCAGCACCGTACGGCCGAAGGCCTCGATCCAGTCGGGGTGATGAAAGTAGACGAAGAAGTCGAGGCTGCTCAGAAACTTCGCCGGCGTTTCGGCGTCGAACGGCAGCACCTCCCAGTTCGACGGATAGCCGCCCACCAGCTCCTCGAGGAAGGAGTCCGCGCCCAGTATGCGCACCTCGACGGTCGGATCGGTAGGATAGACTGCCAGAACCTCGTCTCGGGTCGCCGGCCACTTCTCGCGCTGCGGGCAGCTGTGGCGACCGATGACCGGCCGGTTGCCACGCGGGCCCGCGCGCGCGCAATGCCATTCGTCGGCGTCGATGACGTTGCACCAATCCTCGGCAAGCAGCGACGGCCCGGCTCGTCCGCCGTCGAGCTGCGCGCGCACCGCCGGCCCGACCGGCGCCCAGATCACCTCGCCGCCCAGCAGCTCGGATGCGTTCGTGTCGACGGCCGCGACGTCGTAGTAGGGCGTGCCGCGCGCGGTGGCCGGCGGATGGTGCGCCACCAGGATGCGGGTCGGCGCGGCGATCGCCAGCGTCCGGCGCGGCGGGAACAGGAACAGCGCCGGATGATGCGCGATCGCCAGCCGCGCCTCGTGCCGCGCCTCGGGGTCGAGCTGTTCCACCCGGCCGGCGTCCAGCAGCGCGCGAATCTCGCCGTGCATCGCATGCGGGTAGCGAAGAAGCGGGCAGGAAACCTGTATCAAGCCGGTCCGGTATCCGGCCGCGGCCTGCGCCTTCAGCTCTGACGCGATGGCCGTGGAGGTGCCGCCCGGAAAGCGGAAATCTCCGACCACGACGATGTCGTAAGCGCTGGCTGCCATTGGGTGCCGAAACCCCCTGCAACGGACCTTGGCGCGATACGCGCGACCGACGGCTTTTATTCGCGTTTGACCTGAGCGCCGCACCGCAGCAAGCTCAAATGCCATGACTATCCCCGATCCCATCGAGCTTGACGAGTCCGGCCGGCTGCCGGGCTGGGACATCGGCGAGCCTGCGGGCGCGCGGAGCCCTTCGCAAAGCCGGCCGCCGGCCACGCTACCGATCGAGCAGCAATCTTCTTATCTGCTGAAGCTCGGCGCCGACTGGAGCGCGGAACAGCGCCGCCTGGCCAAGCGCGTCGACGACTTGAGCAAGGAGGTGACGGCGCTGAGACGCGAGCTCTCGGCAGCCAAGACAGCGACCGGCGTGGGGGGCGCGAAGGGCCGACGCGGTTTGCGGGCTTTCTTGAGCGGCCTGTGGCGTCGATCCGACGCCGACGAAAGGCCGGCGGCCGATCCGGCTGCGCCGCGACCGAAAGGTCCGGCGAAGGCGCTGCGCCCGCGCTCGCAGGCCGATGGCTTCAAGGCGGTGGCGGTCGGCGTCATCGGTCTGGATCACGAGGCTCTCGAGCGGGTCGTCGAGACGATCGCGACCCAGGCGTGCGAGTCTCGTACCTTGCCGATCCTGCTGACCGACTGCGATCGCTTCGAGATCTTCAGGCGCCATCGGCTGATCTTCGAGTATTTCCCGGCCGCGGCCTTGCGCACGACCTTCGCGCCCGAGCTGGACTGGGAGCTCTATACGCGGCGCCGTTTCGATCTGCTGTGCCGCAAATGGCGGCCGAGCACGCTCATCCTGTTCGGCGAGGGCCCGCGCCAGTTCGTCGAGGCCGCGCGTGACGCCGGCCTGCTGGTGACGACCTCGCCCTTGAAATAGCGCACCGCTTCGCTCGCGTCCTCATTGCTCCATTCGTGCCTTGAACTGCTGGAGCAGCTGCGGCGCTTCCGCCCTCAAGCGCGGCTCGACGCCCCGGTTGCGCAAGTGACCATATTGGTTCGAACGGCTTCGTTGGGGTCGCTCGGTAGGCCCGTGTCATCCGCGGCTGCGCTGCAGACCGTAAGAGCTTGTATGATGCAAAGAGCAGCCGCTGCGCGGATGCACCTCGCAAGGCCCGTTGGGCTCTTCGCCTCTTCGCTGCGAAATATCATCGCATCCCCCTCCCTGTCGGACGTGGACCGCCGCCGGCTCGTTAGAGCTTGCCCCGGAACTCGAAGCGCATCCGCCTGGTGAGCGCGCCGACCGCCTTCAGCGCGTCGACCAGCTGCTCGCGCTCGCGCCTGGTCACCTGACGCGGATGGAGATAGGTGCCGACCGGCCTGCCGGCGCGGAAGTCGGCCAGCTGCTGGCGCAGCAACAGCGTCGTCAAAGTGCGCACGGCGTGGGTCAGGCCCGCCACTTCCGCGGCGGACAGCACGCCCTTCCTCGCGAGCACCTCGATGCGCCCGAGGGTCGAGACCTCGGTCACTCCCTGGCTGAGCGCCAGCACGCGCAGCGCCGAGACCAGCGGCAGGGTGCCGGCATGCTTGAGGTTGATCTTGCCCTTGTGCTCGGGCTGCTCGCGTTCGGTGACGAAGCGGCCGAACCAGCCGAGCGCCACCGGATGACGGGTGGCCTCGTCGGCCAGCGCGCGCAGGAAAGCCGGACTCGATTCGGCCATGGCGAGCGCGGTCTCGCGCAGCGATTCGACCCAGGTGGCCGGCCCGTAGAAGCCGCGAAAGTCGAAGAAGATGTCGGAGAGCTGGGCGGCAGCCTCGTTGCGCTTGCGGCCCCAGGCGGCGATCTGCTGACGCCACTGGCCGCGGGTCTTGCGCCACAACGGGTTGGTCGCCATGACGTAGCCCTTGCAGAGCGGAAAGCCGACCGCGTCCAGGCGCCGCGTCATGCGCTCGGCGAGCTCGATGAAGAAGCGGTCGATCTCGCCGTGGCGCTCGTCGGGATAGTCGTCGAGGACCAAGCCGTTGTCCTGGTCGGGGTAGAGGAAGCTTTCGCCGCGCCCGCCCGAGCCCATGACGATGGCGGCGAAGGCGACCGGCGGCTTGCCCAAGCCCTCGTCAGCCATGTCCTTGACCGCGCCTTCCAGCACCCGGCGGTGGATGTCGCGATTGATCCCGGTGAGGACCGCCTGGACCTCGGTTGCCGGAACCGAATCGCGGAACAGGTCTTCCGCGAGCGCGACCTCCGCCGCCTTGATCTCGCGCAGCCCGTCGAGGCTGCCTTCGTGGGCGATCCGCTCGATGTGGCGGAGCGTCTGCTCGCCGGCCACCGCCAGCGTATCGTGCAGGCCGAGCAGGCCGCAGGGCTTGCCGTCGGCATCCACCACCGGCATGTGGTGCCAGCCGAAGCGGCGCATCTTGGCGATCGCCAGATAGAGGTAGTCGTCGGCGCGCACCGTCTCGACCGGCCGGGTCATGAGCGCGGAGGCCGGCTCGCTGCCCTCGCAGGCGAAGGCGATGCGGCGCGTCACGTCCTGCTCAGTGACAATGCCGGCCAGACGTCCCTTCTCGTCGACCATCAGCGCCGAGCTCGCCTTGTCCGTGGCCAGGCGGCCGACCAGGCTGCGCAGCGGCGTATCCGCCGGCAGCACCACCGCCGCCGGGCGCAGGAAATCGCGCACCAGTTGGGAGAAGATCCTGATCTGCGAGTGCATCGTCCCCGTCCCGCTCCCCGGCAGCCCCTTAGGTGGGGGACTCGTCAGCAATGGCATGCAGCGTGCTGCGGCACCTTCGGAATTGTCCGATCGATGCGGCTTTCTCCCCGCACCCCCGGCCTCTCCTTGACGGCTACAGAGCCTAACCCGGGCGGCGGCGCTAGGCTAACTGCCGAGATGCCGGCCTGGAAGGGTGTGGCAGCAGCGAGCCGCTCGGCCCGCCGGACCCAGGTCCGGATCCTTGGACAGGGATCGTCGCCGGTGCGGCCCCGCCTCCGGCGCTTCCCGTTCGCCGGAGCGGGAGGCTAAGCTCCCGCTCATGAGCCCCGATTCCACGGCGGCCGACCTCTCCGGGTTGGAGACTCCCTGCCTGCTGCTCGACCGCGCGGTGCTGGCGCGCAATGCCGCGCGCTTCCAGGCCATCGCGCAGCGCTTCGGGGTGAAGCTGCGCCCCCACCTCAAGACTTCGAAGTCGCTCGAGGTGGCGGCGATCGCCACGGCCGGCGATCCGGCACCCTCGGTCACGGTCTCGACGCTGGCCGAGGCCGAGTATTTCGCCGCCGCCGGCTACCGCGACATCCTCTATGGGGTCGGCATGGCGCCGGGAAAGCTGGCGCGCGCCGGGCGGCTGCTGGAGCGGACCGACCTGCGCCTGCTGCTGGTGACCGACAATGTCGCCATGGCCGAAGCCGCCGCCGCGGCGCCCCAGCCGAAGCGCCCCTTCGAGTTCCTGATCGAGATCGACTGCGGCGACCGGCGCGGCGGCGTTCCGGCCCAGAGCGCGGCCCTGCTGGAGGTCGCCCGGGCGCTGACTGCCGGCGGCAGGGTCGAGCTGGCCGGGGTGATGACCCATGCCGGCCAGTCCTACGGCACCAGGGACGCCGCCGAGATCGCCGCCATCGCCGAACAGGAGCGCGCCGCGGCGGTGGGCGCCGCCGGGAGGCTGCGCGCCGCCGGCTTCGAGCCCGGGATCGTCAGCGTCGGCTCGACGCCGACCGCCGCCTTCGTCCGCGACCTGACCGGCGTCACCGAGATGCGGCCGGGGGTCTACCTCTTCTTCGACCTCGACCAGCTGGCGCGCGGGGTTTGCGAGCCAGGCGACCTGGCGCTCTCCGTCCTCGGCACGGTGATCGGCCACAACCGCGCGGCCGGCAAGCTGCTGCTCGATTGCGGCGGCCTGGCGCTCTCCAAGGATCGCAGCGCCGGCGCCTTCCTGCCCGATGCCGGCTACGGCTACCTCTGCGATCCGGCACGCCTCACACGCCTGGGGCCGCTGGCGGTCACCGCGGTCAGCCAGGAGCACGGCCACGTGGCGGTCGCCGATACGATCTGGTTCGAGCGCCTGCCGGTCGGCAGCCAGGTCCGCGTTCTGCCCAACCACGCCTGCTTCACCGCCGCCGCCTATCCCCACTACCATTTGCTCGACGGCGGCCGGGTCGCCGGCCTCTGGCCCAGGGTCAACGGCTGGTAGTCAACGGCTGGTAGCGAACGGCCGGTAGCGAACGGCCGGGGGTGGTGTAACCGCCTCAACTCGCCGACCTGGGAGGGAAAGCAAATAGCGTCTGGCGAGGCAGGGCCTGCCGCCTACAATGCTCGCTTGCCGCACGACAGGGCCCTGGCGGAAGGAAGGGTTCCGGCCAAGCAATGCCTGACAGCGCGCAGAGCCACCCCGCGGCGCAGGCCGACCGGGAGGCGGCGGTCATCGATGTGAGCGACCTCGCGGTCCGCTTCGGCGAGCACACCGTCGAGGTGGTCGACGGCGTGTCTTTCGCCGTCGGGCCGGGGCGAACGCTGTGCCTGGTCGGCGAATCGGGCTGCGGGAAGAGCGTTACCGCGCTCGCCATCATGGGCCTGCTGCCGAGTCCGCCGGCCCGGGTGACCCGTGGCCGCGCGCTCTTCGAGGGTCGCGATCTCCTCACGATGAGCTCGCGCAGTCTGGCCGACTGGCGCGGCCATCGCCTGGCGATGATTTTCCAGGAGCCGATGACATCCCTCAATCCGGTGTTCACTATTGGAGAGCAGATCGTCGAAGGCATCCTCCGGCACCATCCCATGACGCGCGACCAGGCCAGGAAGCGGGCGCTCGAGGCCCTGGACAAGGTGCGGATTCCGGCCGCCGAGACCCGCTTCGGCGACTACCCGCACCAGCTTTCGGGCGGCATGCGCCAGCGGGTAATGATCGCCATGGCGCTGGTCAACCGGCCGACCCTGCTGATCGCCGACGAGCCCACCACCGCGCTCGACGTCACCATCCAGGCCCAGATCCTGGAGCTGATCCGCGAACTGCAGAGCGAGACCGGCGCCGCGCTCATCCTCATCACCCACGACCTCGGCGTGGTGGCGGAGGTGGCCGACGAGGTGGCGGTCATGTACGCCGGCCGGATCGTCGAATCGGGGCCGGTCGGCGCGATCTTCGACGACCCGCAGCATCCCTATACGCTCGGCCTGATGAGCTCGCTGCCCTCGGTCGGGCGGCGCGAGGGGCGGCTGGTGACTGTGCCCGGCTCGGTGCCGCCCGCCGAGCTGATGCCGGAAGGCTGCCGCTTCGCCGGGCGTTGCGCCTTCACCCTCCCTGACTGCATCGCGGCGCGGCCGCTGTCGCGCGAGCTAGGCGACGATCACGCGGTGGCCTGCATCCGCGCGCCGCTCGAGCAGAATGTCGAGGGCTCGGCGTGAGCGCCGCGGTCGCCCGACGCGCCCACGAACAGGCGCCCGCGGAGCCCGCGGTTGTCGCCCTCGACGGGGTCTCCAAGCGTTTCGTCGTTCGGCGCGGAATCTTCGTCGAGCCGACGGTCATCTCCGCCGTCGATGTAGTCTCGCTCGCGGTGCAGCCGGGCGAGACGCTGTCGATCGTCGGCGAATCCGGCTGCGGCAAATCGACCCTCGGACGTCTGATGCTGCGGCTGCTGGAGCCGAGCGAGGGCCGCGTCGCCTTCGAGGGGCGCGACATCACCAAGGCCGGTGCGGCCGAGCTGCGCGCGCTGCGGCGACGCATGCAACTGATCTTCCAGGACCCCTTCTCCTCGCTCAATCCGCGCCTCACGGTGGGCGCGATCCTGGCCGAGCCGCTGTGGGTCCATGGCCTGGGCAAGGCGAGCGCGCGGCGCGAGCGGGTGGCCGAGCTGCTGCGGCTGGTCGGCCTCGAGCCCCGGCACGCCGAGCGCTATCCTCACGAGTTCTCGGGCGGTCAGCGCCAGCGCATCGCAATTGCGCGCGCGCTCAGCTCCGGTCCGACCTTCCTGGTTGGCGACGAGCCGGTCTCGGCGCTCGACGTGTCGATCCAGGCCCAGATCGTCAATCTGCTGGAGGACCTGAAGGCGCGTCTCGGGCTCACGCTGGTGATGATCGCCCACGATCTCGCGGTGATCCGCCACGTCAGCCACCGAGTTGCGGTCATGTATCTCGGACAGCTGGTCGAGCTGGCGCCGGTGGATGCGCTGTTCGAGACGCCGCTGCATCCTTACAGCCAGGCTCTGCTGACAGCGATCCCGGTGCCCGATCCCTCTGCGCGCCGCGAGCGGCGCCTGCTCGCCGGCGACGTGCCGAGCCCGGCCAGGCCGCCCAGCGGCTGCCGCTTCCACACCCGCTGCCCGCACGCCCGGGAGC
>JBOHKJ010000306.1:0-2372 GCA_050728975.1 Kiloniellales bacterium
GGACTGTGCCGGCCGCTCGGCCGGTCGGTGTTGATCTCGGGCGCGGTCGCCGCCGAAACCGCGACGCCGCTGGTGCCGCTGGGCGAACACCCGCTGCGCGGCATCGCGGCGCCCTGCACCGTCTTCACCCTGCCGGATGCGTGAGCGGCTCGTCGCCGACAGTCCATCGTAGGTTGGGATCGCCTGGGCGAACGCAACGCGTCGTCGCGCAGAGCGACCCGGTTCAGTGCGCCGAGGGGATCGCCCGCCGCGAGCGCAGGCGCCGCGGCCGCGATCGGCGAGTCCATCGGAATCCCGCCACAGATGTCACTCCCAGCGTTCGATGCCCGGCACTAGATCTGTCTCGTGACCCACCGAGTCGTATCGAGAAGCGAATGGGCGCCCGAAGGAAGGAGACCAGAGCGATGACGACGCACATAACCGGAACACGTGAAGAGTGGCTGGCAGCGCGGCTCGAGCTGCTCAAGGCCGAGAAGGAGCTAACGCGGCGCAGCGACGAGCTGGCGCGGCGACGTCAGGAGCTGCCGTGGGTGCGCATCGACAAGGAGTATCGTTTCGAGACCGACGAGGGGAGCGCCTCGCTGGCGGGTCTCTTCCGAGGGCGCTCGCAGCTCCTCATCTACCTCTTCATGTTCGGGCCCGACTACACCGCCGGCTGTCCGTCCTGCTCGGCGATCGCGGACGGGTTCGACGGCGTCGTCGTCCATCTGGCGAATCACGACGTGATGCTTTGGGCGGTGTCGCGGGCGCCGCTCGACAAGCTACAGGCGTTCAAGCGGCGGATGGGGTGGACGTTCCCCTGGGCGTCATCGCTCGGCAGCGACTTCAACTTCGACT
This sequence comes from Kiloniellales bacterium, assembly GCA_050728975.1. Classification (GTDB taxonomy): domain Bacteria; phylum Pseudomonadota; class Alphaproteobacteria; order Kiloniellales; family JBOHKJ01; genus JBOHKJ01. The sequence goes on from JBOHKJ010000306.1 coordinate 838, forward strand.
TCAAGGTCGCGTTCACCGAGGAGCAGCAGCGCGAGGGAGGCATCGAAGACAATTACCGGCGCGAGGCGCCGGCACGCGAGCCGCTTGCAGGGAAGACCGTTCGAGAGTGGCAGTTGCGTGGCGGCCAGGGGCCCGACGCGGAGATCGCGGCCATGAGCGGAACCGACGTGGCCACCTACACGCGCGAGAGGCCGGGCATGAGTGGCTTCGCGCTCGAGGACGGCGTCGTCTACCACAGCTATTCCACCTATGCGCGCGGGCTGGACGGCCTCTGGGGCATGTACCAGTGGCTCGACCGCGCCCCCAAGGGGCGCAACGAGACAGGCGTCTGGTGGCGCCGCCACGACGAGTACGACAAGCGCTGAGCCAAGTCGTGGGTGTCGTTGGCGCAACCGGGGGACGGGAGATCTCGCGACGCAGGGTTTCCGAGCGAGCGTCCCAGCGAGCCTTCTTCGGCGTCTCGACGCTGCTCTTCGCCGCCAGCGCGGCGGTGACTCAGCGGCAGAATACTCCCTGCGGACAGCTTTCGAGATACAAGAGGGTCGGCAAGCGCGTCTGCGCGTTACCGCCAGGCGGCGAGCAGCTCCTCGGCGGTCGCGACCGCGAGCTCGGCGCGCGGCGCGGGCGGTGCGCCGTCGATCCAGGCCGGGAAGCCGACGGCCGCCCAGGGATGGCTGCCGCCGCCGCGAGACACGAGCTTGCGGGCCGCGATCTGCGGATGCTCCGGCACCTCGGCCAACTCGACGACCGGCATCGCGCAGGTGTCGACCTCGGCAAAGACTTGCTCCCAGTGGGCGAGCGGAAAGCGCGCAACTTCGCGCTCGACTTCGGCGATCAAGTCGCGCTGCGGTAGCGGCTCGCCCTGTCGCGCGGCCAGATCGGGCCGGCCGAGCGCCCTGCAGAAATTCTCCCAGAACTTGGGCTCGATGGCGCCCAGCGACAGGAAGCGTCCGTCGGCGGTGCGATAGAGGCGATAGAAGGCCGCACCGCCGTTCAGGAGGCCGGCGCCGCGCGCGACGGCGGGATCGCGATTGAGCGCCGCGGTGATCGGCAGCGCCTGCCAGGCCAGCACCGATTCCAGCAGGCTGACGTCGAGGACGGCGCCGCGCCCCTCGCGCTCGCGCCGCAGCAGCGCCGCCAGGATTGCGATCACCGCCTGCAGCGCGGAGGCGTGATCGGCGGTCGGCGGGAAGGCCTGGACGGGACGATCTTCGGTACCCGAGGCGGCCAATCCGCCGCCGAGCGCCATGTAGTTGATGTCGTGCCCGGCGGCGCCGGCGAGCGGCCCGCTCTGCCCGTAGCCCGAGAGCGCGCAGTGGATCAGCCTGGGATTGGCGGCGGCGAGCGCCGCGCGACCGAGCCCGAGCTTTTCCAGCGCGCCGGGCCGGAAGGATTCCAGCAGCACGTCGGCACGCGCGACCAGCGCCAGGAGGGCAGCGCGGCCGGCCTCCGTCTTGAGATCGAGCGTGACGATCCGCTTGCCGGCGTTGACCAGCCGGTACCAGAGCGAAAGGCCGTCGGCGTCGCGCGGCCCC
>JBOHKJ010000307.1:0-1903 GCA_050728975.1 Kiloniellales bacterium
CTCCGCTCATCAGCGCGAACGCGAAGTACAGCGGCGGGACCAGCGGCTCGCGCCATTCGCGCACGGTCTTCAGCGAGGCGTAGATCATCGCGGTGCACCAGACCGTGGCCGCGGCGCCGATCGCTGCGAGCAGGCCGAACGGCGCGAACCAGCCGCCATTGCGTTCCAGGAGCACCCAGCCGGCGGCGAAGATCAGCGCCGGGACGTAGGTGATCAGCGCGACGACGCCCTCGCGCGACAGCCAGGAGGAGCGCCACTGGCTGACCGCGCGCCAGGTGCGCTCCGGATGGCCGAGGTGGAAGGTCGAGGCGAGCAGGCCGAAGGTCACGGCGCCCAGCGCCAGGGCGAGCGCGCTGAAGCCGAGCCAGCGCCCGGCCGGGATCAGGCCGAGCGGTGCTGCGAGCCCGAGCAGGAACAGGAGGCCGTAGCCGGCGCCCGAGCTGGTGCTGAACAGGATGATCGACGGCGCAGGATGCACGGGCTAGTCCTCGTCGCCTGTGAAGATGGCATCGAGGTCGCGGGCGCCATGAAGCACGCGGACGAGCTCGATGCCCACCGTTCCCTGGAGAGGGCGGTAGAAGAGCACATATCGATCGGCGACGAACGATCGAAGATCGGCGCCAAGTTCGGACCGACCGCGTCCGATGGCCGGGGCCCCCGCAAGCATGCGCGCCATATCCCGCAGTCGCATCACCACCCGGCCGGCTGCCTCGGGGTTGTCCTTGGCGATAGGGTCACGAATCTCTCGAAGATCCTGCCTGGCCTCGGGGGCAACGATGAGGCGGAGCATACCCTAGTGGTTCGAGCCAAACGGAGGATCTCCTCCGTTTGGTGTCTCGCGAACCACTAGCTTACCGAATCTAGTGGTCTCTGCGATCAGCCATATGGGGACCATCTGTCTGATCCAGACCACTAGCGCTGCGGATCTTCGCCCAAGAGCTCGGCGAACACCCGCTCGCCATCGAGGCCTTCGCCGCGGTCGAGCTGGTCGATGCCGACGGCGATGTCACGGCGCAAGCCCGCAAGCTTCTCCTGCTGCTCCTTGTCGAGGCGGATCAGGGCGCGCACGAAGTCGCTCGCGTTGCTGAACGCGCCTTCGGCCACGCGCTTCTGCACATGCTCCTTCAGCGCTTCAGGGAGCGAGATGTTCAGCGTCGTGGTGCTCATGGCCTCATGATCGAGTAGCATGACAAACTTTGTCAAGTTGCGGGCTTTGGAGCCGGGACACCGACTAGGGGGGCGTGGACTCATTGACACGCAGCCACACCCGGATGGCAGCCAGCTTGACGAAGGCGAGGAAGTTCTCCGCCAGCTTTTCGTACCGGGTTCCGCGTCGGACAGGGCATGTCGCATGGTCGAAGCTCCTTTTCCAGAGCTTGAATCACGAAGCAACTGTGCGCGCAACGCTGCGGGCTGATGTCCGCTTCGCCCTCCTAACCGGACATGCCACTCCGGCGTCGCAACGGCTGGGTATGACCCTGAGCCGCCAATCGGCTGTCAATTTTGCTGTGATGCACAACAGACGTCGTCCCCAAAATGTGATAGCCTTCAGCTCGCCCGGAAGTCTCGGCAGGATGGGAAGCTCCATGAGGCGGCGGGAATTTGTCACGCTCCTCGGCGGCGCGGCAGCCGTTTGGCCGCTCGCCGCGCGCGCGCATCAGGCGGCGATGTCACCTTCCCGCTTTCGCTACTCGGCCGCGCCGACGAGGCGTGCCAACCCATGGGGGCCGGCGGCGGAGGTGACCGATACCGCCGTGGGTAAGGCGGTCAGCAGGAGACAAACATGAGCTTGGACAACACCTCACACCCCGGTAGACCGGGGCCCGACGAGTTGGTTCCGTCGCGCTACGCGCTGCGGGTCGGCGAGATTGACGTGCTGGTGGTCAGCGATGGGGTGCTATCG
>JBOHKJ010000308.1:0-4329 GCA_050728975.1 Kiloniellales bacterium
CTGCAGAGCCGCCGGCGCTGCTATCCACGGCCGCCGGCATCGCGCTCGACGACCTGGAAGAGGCCGTGCGTGGCAGGCCGGAGCGCGAGCGGAGCCTATTCCATATCTTCAACATTGCGACTGCGGCCGGCGGTCGCCTGCTGGTGACCGGCCGCCGGCCGCCGGCGCGCTGGCAGTTGTCGCTGCCCGACCTCGCTTCGCGCCTGGCCTCGCTGGTCGCAGTCGAGATCAAGGCGCCGGACGATGCCTTGCTGGAGGCTGTGCTGGTGAAGCTTTTCGCGGACCGGCAGCTGACGGCGAAGCCCGAAGTCATACGCTTCCTCTCCGCGCGCATGGAGCGTTCGCTCGCCGCCGCCGGCTCGCTGGTCGCGGCGCTCGACCGGGCGTCGCTCGCCAAGCGCCGCGAGGTAAGCGTGCCGCTCGCCCGCGAAGTGCTGGCCGCTGCCGGCTCGCCGCAATCGTAAGCAAGACCGTATCGAGGAAGGATGGAGAAAATGGATCTGGGCCTATCCGGTAAGACTGCGCTGGTCTGCGCGTCCAGCAAGGGCCTCGGGCGCGCCTGCGCCGAGGCCTTGGCCGCCGAGGGTGTCGCGCTCACGCTCGTTGCCCGCGGTCGCGAGGCGCTGGAATCGACGGCGGCGGATATCCGCAAGGCGCGCGCCGTGGCCGTGACGACGGTTGCCGCCGACATCACCACGCCGGACGGGCGCAAGCAGGCGCTCGCCGCCTGTCCGTCACCCGACATCCTGGTCAACAATGCCGGCGGCCCGCCGCCCGGCGATTTCCGGGAGTGGGACCGCGAGGACTGGATTCGCGCGCTCGACGCCAACATGCTGACGCCGATCGAGCTTATCAAGGCGACGGTCGACGGCATGATGGCGCGCCGCTTCGGACGCATCGTCAACATCACCTCGGGCGCGGTCAAAGCGCCGATCGACATCCTCGGCCTGTCCAACGGCGCGCGCGCCGGCCTCACCGGTTTTGTCGCCGGCCTGGCACGCAAGACGGTGCGGCACAACGTCACCATCAACAACCTGCTGCCCGGCCCCTTCGAGACCGACCGCCTGCGCGCCACCATCGGAGCTGCCGCCGACAAGACCGGACGCTCGGCGGAGGAGGTCTATCGCGAACGTCAGCAGGGCAATCCCGCGGGCCGCTTCGGACAGCCGGAGGAGTTCGGTCTCGCCTGCGCCTTTCTCTGTGGCGCCAAGGCCGGATTCATCACCGGACAGAACCTGCTGCTCGATGGCGGCGCGTTTCCTGGAACGCTGTGAGGAGGAGCGGTCCGAATCGCCGCCGGAGCGGCGATCGCCGCGGCTTCGGAAATTGGCGTCCGGTCGCGCTAACCGCCAGAATTCTAAGCGATTTCGTAACAATCCTGTCGTGATGATAGAGTCTGCTTCGCGCTATAGCACCAGGGAGCGGTGGGTTAGCCCGCCGCGCCGGAGCCAGCACCCAGAATGAGCGACCCCGATCCTATCCCGAAGGCCACCGAAAGCCCGCGCGCCGAGCCTGCTCAAAGGCCGGACGGTGGGGCGCAGCCTGTCCCGGCACCGGGCCTGCAGCTCACGGTCCCACGGGCCACGGCCCCGCTGAGCTCGGCAGACGAGCTGGCCATGCCGGCATCGGAGCGATTCATCAATCGCGAGCTGTCGTGGCTGGCCTTCAACGCCCGGGTGCTGGAGGAAGCCGACAACGCCAATCACCCCTTGCTGGAACGGCTGCGCTTCCTCTCCATCTCGTCGAGCAACCTCGACGAGTTCTACATGGTGCGCGTGGCCGGCCTCAAAGGCATGGTGCGGGCTCAGGTGAAGTCGACCAGCCCGGAGGGCCTGACCGCAGCTCAGCAGCTCTCGGCGATCAATCGCGAGGTCACCAAGCTCATGACCGACCAGCAGCGCTGCTGGCGCGAGCTGCGCGGGCTGTTGGGCGAAGCGGGTGTGATGGTGGTGTCGCCGGGCGAGCTCTCCTCGAGCGAGCGTCAATGGCTCGACGACTACTTCGCCAACCAGGTCTTCCCGGTCATCACGCCGATCGCGATCGATCCGGCGCATCCCTTTCCTTTCATTCCGAACACGGGTTTCGGTGTCGTCCTCGAGCTGTTCGATCCGGAGTCGCGCGCCACCCTGAACGGCCTCATTCTCCTGCCGAGCCAGATCGAGCGCTTCCTGCGCCTGCCGGGCGAGGGCTCGCGCTTCCTGCGTCTCGAGGAGGTGATCTGCGAATACTTCGACGAGCTCTTCCCCGGCGCCGAGGTGACCGCCAGCGGCTATTTCCGGGTGCTGCGCGACAGCGACATCGAGATCGAGGAGGAGGCCGAAGATCTGGTGCGGGTGTTCGAGTCGGCGCTCAAGCGCCGTCGGCGCGGCAGCGTGATCCGCCTTACAGTCGAAAAGGACGTGCCGGAGACGCTGCGCGAATTCCTGACCTCCGAGCTCGACGTCTCGTCGGACGACGTCTTCGCGCTCGATGGGCTGCTCGGCCTGTCCGACACCGGCCAGCTGATCGGCGAGAACCGGCCCGACTTGCTGTTCCCGCCCTTCAATGCCCGCTTCCCCGAGCGCATCCGGGATTTCGGCGGCGACTGCTTCGCCGCCATCCGCGCCAAGGACATCCTCGTCCACCATCCCTACGAGAGCTTCGACGTGGTGGTGCAGTTCATCCGCCAGGCCGCCCAGGACCCGGCGGTGGTGGCGATCAAGCAGACGCTCTACCGCACCAGCGAGGATTCGCCGGTGCTGCGCGCGCTGACCGAGGCCGCCGAATCCGGCAAGTCGGTGACCGCGCTGGTCGAGCTCAAGGCCCGCTTCGACGAGGAGAGCAACATACGCTGGGCGCGCAACCTGGAGCGCGCGGGCGTTCAGGTGATTTACGGCTTCATACAGCTCAAGACCCACGCCAAGGTCTCGATGGTGGCGCGCCGCGAGGGCAAGCAGCTCAGGACCTACGTGCACTACGGCACCGGCAACTATCATCCCATCACCGCGCGGGTTTACACCGACCTCTCGTTCTTTACCTGCGATCCCGTGCTATGCCGCGATGCCGCGCGCCTCTTCAACTATATGACCGGCTATGCCAAGCCGCGGCCGATGGAAAAGATCGCCATCGCCCCGCTCACGCTGCGCAAGACGCTGAAGGCGCTGATCGAAGAGGAGATCGGGCACGCCCGGAGCGGCCGGCCGGCGGCGATCTGGGCCAAGCTGAATTCGCTGGTCGATGCCGAGATCATCGACTGTCTCTACCGCGCCTCCCGGGCCGGCGTGCAGATCGATCTGGTGGTGCGCGGGATCTGTTGCCTGCGGCCGGGCGTGCCCGGCCTTTCCGAAACCATCCGGGTCAAGAGCATCGTCGGGCGCTTCCTGGAGCATTCGCGAATCGTCTGCTTCGGCGCCGGCCACGGCTTGCCGTCGAAGGACGCCAAGGTCTACGTCTCCTCGGCCGACTGGATGCCACGCAACCTCGACCGGCGGGTCGAGACTCTGGTGCCGATCGATAACCCGACCGTCCGCCAGCAGGTGCTGGAGCAGATCATGATCGCCAACCTGAACGATCAGCGACAGAGCTGGGCGCTTGGCAGCGACGGCGCCTACCGCCGCCTTTCGGCCGCGCCCGACGCCTTCAGCGCGCACACCTATTTCATGACCAATCCCAGCCTTTCGGGCCGCGGCTCCGCCCTCAAGGGTCCGAAGAAGGCGCCTCGCCTGGTGCTGAAGAAAGCTTGAGCGCCGTGGCGGGCTCGGCGCGCAAGTCGCGGGCGCGATCCTCCGCCCGCGCGGCCGCCCGCACCGCGCCGGTGGGCGTCATCGACATCGGCTCCAACTCGGTTCGCCTGGTGGTCTACGAGAAGCCGACCCGGGCGATCACGCCGCTGTTCAACGAGAAGGTGCTCTGCGGACTCGGCCGCGGACTCGCCAAGGGCGGCGAGCTGAACGCCAAGGGCGTCGAGCTTGCGCGTGCCAGTCTCGTCCATTTCGCCCGCGTCAGCCGCGCCATGGGCGTCGAGAAGCTGCATCTCCTCGCCACGGCGGCGGTGCGCGAGGCCGGAAACGGCCCGCAGTTCGTGGCCGAGGTCGAGACGATCTGCAGGGCCCCGGTCAAGGTTCTGAGCGGCGGCGAGGAGGCGCGTCTCGCCGCGCTCGGCGTCGTCGCCGGTCTCCCCGAGGCTTCGGGACTCTGCGGCGACCTGGGCGGCGGCAGCCTGGCCGACAACCAGACGGGGTCGATCTTCCGGGCCTCGTACGCGCCCAGCGACTTCCTGCTGGTCGAGCTGGAAGAGGACCCCGACGCGTCGTTCAACGTGTTCTTCACCGGCTGGGACGTGAGCGGAGC
>JBOHKJ010000309.1:0-10835 GCA_050728975.1 Kiloniellales bacterium
ACCTTCATGTAGTAGGGTGTGCCGTATTCGGAGATAAGCTGGGCGAAGCGGATGCTCGGTACCGCAATCTCTCGAATCCTGACCCCCAAATGCCGATTTCGGTCGGCCCAGGCGCGTTCTATCGTGCCCCATATCGTTATATTCTCGCTACGATAGAACGTAACTAAACCCTCTTCGCGAGCGATTGCCTTGGCGACGATCGTTAATTGGCCGGACTCCACATACGCTCGAAGCCGATCGGCGGCCTGAGTTGCGAGCTGCGGGTCGGCCTTTACCGCAACGACCGAGAAGCCCTTTTTCAAGTAGAGCTCGCTGTCCTCGCCTTTATGGAACCCTAAATCGAAGATCAAGTCCCGCTTCATGGGACCCCCGATCTCACGCGATCGTGCCACGCGATCGTGCCACGCGATCTGACTTACAAATCTCGACGCTGCGCAAGAAGGTTCGCTTTTCCCGACTGCACCATGCCTTAGGCGGCGTGCCGTCCGGTCGAAAGTCAAATTGGAGTCCCAGCGGCCTGCTCGTAGAAGGTCACCCTCGCGCCATCGCACTGGCGCCGTCACCTCGTTGGGACTCTGAGGTCGGGGGCGGCGCGCCAAGCTGAATTGGCGCCCATCGACCCTAACTTAATACCATCGATAGGTAGAATGTTAGAGTACAAGCGGCACCGCGTCTAGCAGGCTGCGGAAGAACACCCGCTGACGACGCGGTTTCCCGTTCATCGGGAGGAACATGGGCGTTGGCGAGAGACTGGAGGCGGCGTCAGTGACCGATTTGGCCGGGTTTGTCGGTTGGGAGGCGAACCCCAGGCACGGTCAGGCCGCGGCCAGCAGTTTCGGCAGCCGTACCAGATTGTAGGCGGCCGCCGTCAGCGTGAACATCCAGCCGACGCGATCCCGGCCCCTGTGGCGGGTCTTGGCCATGACGCCTGTGGTCTTCATCCAGCCGAACACCTCCTCGATCCGCTTGCGCACCCGAAGCGAGACCGCGTAGCCGGGGTGGCGGGTGGTACGGCCGTTGACGGCACTCCTACGACGTTTGCCCGTCTTGGTGACGTGGTCGTTGCGGGCGATGTGCGGTGTCACCCTGCGAGCCCGCAGATCCTGGACGAAGCCGGCGACGTCATAGCCTTTGTCGCCGCCCAAGGTGATCCGATGCTTTCCGCGCTCGACCTCGTCGAGCATCGCCAGCGCCGCCTCCCACTCCGCCCGGCCGGTGGCCTGGGTCAGGCTGGCACCGACCACCAAGCCGTTGCGGTTCTCCATCAGCACATGGCCCATGTAGGCCAGGCGCGAGGACTGCCCGTTGCCTTTGCGATAGAGCCGGGCGTCGGGATCGGTGGTCGAGACGTGGGTTTCGTTCGACCGTTTCTCGCCGCGGAACGAAAGCTCGGCATTGCGGCCAGGGCCGGAAGGGCCGTCGTCGCTGCCGTCCTTGGGGCGGAAGCTCTTCATCGACGCCCACGCGTCGATCAGCGTGCCATCAACGGAGAAGTGGTCATCCGACAGCAGGTTGCGCCGCCGCGCCTGCGCCAGCACGGCGGCCAGGAACTTCGCCGCCACGTCGCCGGCCAGCAGCCGGTCGCGGTTCTTCGTGAACACACTCACGTCCCACACCGGCGCGTCCATCGACAGCCCGACGAACCAGCGGAAGAGCAGATTATAGTCCATCTGCTCCATCAGCTGGCGCTCCGAGCGGACGGAGTAGAACGCTTGCAGCAGCAGCGCCCGCAACAGCTTCTCCGGCGGGATGGACGGCCGCCCGACCTTCGCGTAGAGCGCCTCGAACTCCGGCCACAGCACTTCCAGCGCCTCGTCCACAATCGCGCGGATCGCCCGCAACGGGTGGCCTGCCGGCACCCGCGCCTCGCAGCTCACATACGAGAAGAGCCCTTCCGTCTGCTGATCCTCGCCGCGCATCCCGTCCTCCCGTTGCTAACGAGAGAATCGAATCACAACCCGCTCGCTCACGGAAGCAGTTCTTCCGCAGCCTGCTAGAGTTTCTCCAGCGCTTGATCCAGATCGCGGTGGGACTCCCCACCGGACGCGTCCGCACCGCCCTGCCGTTTCAGGGTCTCCTGCACTTTCTGCATCGCGTTCGCGAACTGGACCGTGAAGTCCTTGATCGCCGCCACGGGCAAGATCAGGGTGCCGACCGGCTGCGGCTGCAACTTCTGCTCGTTACCGATCCGCTTCATCTGCGCCAGTTCGACCCGCATCACGCCATTGGCCACCGAGATGGAGCGGATACCGTCTGCAAAGATGTCGGCCATGTGGTCCCCCTGAAGCGGATCGCGATCGAGTGGAACCGGATCGAGAGTCCGATCGATCGCGAGAATCGGCTTTGCACGATGCAATTAGAGCAGATTCACCGGGTCGGATGGAATCGTCTTCCGGCAACTCCATCGGACCCGGATCTGCTCTAGCTGGAGCCGGCAGAATGGCAAGGCCCCGGCGGGGGTGCAACCGCTTCGCCGCCCCTCGGCCGCGGTCACCGCCTGGCGACGAGGCGGGCAAACAGCGCGAAGGACGGCTCGCCGGTCGGCGCCAGGCCTGCCTGGCGTTGGTAGGCCGCGATCGCCGCCTCGAGCGCGACCGGGTCGGGCGGCTGCGGCGTCTGGCCGTCAGGCGGGGGCGGCAGCAACCCGCGCTCGGCCAGCAGTTGGCCGATGGTGGCCAGCGGAAGCGCACGCACCGGCCCTCCGGCGGCTGGCGCGGAACCGCCCTGCCATGCAAGGCCGGCCTGGCGGAACAGGGCCGATGGCGCTTCCGGGCCGCCAGGCACCGCGAAGAAGGCAACCGAGAGCGCCCCGGTCATGCGCTGGCCGTCGTGCTCGAAACCGAAAATGTGAATAGCGATGGCGCTGAGCCGGTCACCCTCCAGCAGCAGCAAGGGCGAACCCGAGTCGCCTTCGGCGAGATCGCAGGCATGCGCTAGCCCAAGACCGCGGTTGAAGACGGCGGTGAGGGGGCAGTCGAGCGCGGCGCTCATGACGTGCTGCGCGCGCCGGTGATAGCCGGCCTGGATGAGATGGCTCCGTCCGGCCTTGAGTGCCGTCATCGTCGCGCTATCAGGTGCCTTCATGGCGAGCCAGCCGGCCCGCTCGCCAATCGGCTCTGCAAGGCGCAGGATTGCCCAATCGTGGAGCGCATTGGCGGCGCTCGGCCCGTCGAGCGGCTTGAACTGGCGCGAGACGTCGTAGCCGGTGACCGCGCTGTGGATCACCACACGGTCGCGCTGATAGCCGGCAACGAAGTGGAGCTCGGCCGGACCGCGCCAGCGACCCTCAACGAAGACATAGAGACAATGGGCCGCGGTAATGACCCGGTCGGCGGCCACCAGGAAGCCGGTGCAGTGACCGCGTCCGCCGGCGTTGACCCGGCCGATGGCGCTCCAGGGATACTCCAGCCCGTCGACCTCGAGGCGGCCGGGCGGAACTTGCGCCAAGCCCGGAACGCTACCGGACCCGCCGACGACGAGCGCCAGAGCCAAGGCGAGCGTCAGCCGGCGAAGAAACGGGGCTGGCGCTCGCAGCAGCACTGAGTTAGGCGGCGCCGATGGCGGCGATCAGCTTCTCGCCCGTGACCGAGCCTGCAACCTCGCGCAGGGCCGCCACAACTTCAGCGTCGTAGCGCTCCGGGTGGTCGGTCAGGATGGAGAGAGCGGCCTCGACTGTGATGCCGGGTCGGTAGGAGCGCGGCTCGAGGCGGGCGCAGAAGACATCGCAGGCGCCGAGAATACGCGCGGCCAGCGTGACCGAACCGTCCTTGAGGCCTTTGGGGTAACCAGTGCCGTCGAGGCGCTCGTGCATCTGTTGAATGGTCCGCAGCACCGGCAGCTCGAAGTCGATGTCGCGCAGAATTGCGCTCGCGTGGTCGATGTGGCGCTGCATTGCGCGGCTCTCGTCGTCGGAAAGACGCTCGGGCTTGGTCAGGATCTCGACCGGCACCGAGAGCTTGCCGATCTGCGAAAGGTTGGCGGCGATCTCGACCGTGGCGATCACGTCCGGAGAGGCCTGCAGGCGCTGAGCGACCGCAACCGCAAAGCCGGCGACCCGGCGTGAATGGCCGGCGAGGTATTCGTCGCGCAACTCGACCGCCCGCACCAGCGCGGCGACCATCTGCTGGATCGCGCGTTCCTTCTTCTTCTGCTGCTCGACCAGCTCGGTGACATCGCGCGTTACCGAGACGATACCGGCCTGGGTCCCGTCCTCGGCGCGATAGGGAACCTTGGAGATCTGCAGATTGAACTGGCGGCCGGAAAGATAGACTTCCTCGTCGGTGGTGACCGGCGCCCCGCTCGCCAGCGCCCGCTTGTCGGAGAGCGTCAGACGGTCGGCGATGCCGCGGCCGAACAGCGCGGCGTCGTCCAGGCCCACAACCTGCTCGACCGGGCGGCCGAGCGCGCGTGCGAAGGCCGGGTTGACGTAGCGGTAGGTCCCGTCCGGCGCTTTGAGGCCAATGAAGTCGGCGATGGTGTTGTTGATGCTGTCGAGCAGGCGCTTCTGCGCGGCGATGCGGCGCGCCAGGCGCTGGAACTGCTCGGCCAGCGCACGATTGTGACCGCTGGCGAGACGCCACCAGAAGGCCCCGAAGGCGATCGCGACTGCGACGACGACCAGGCCGGCGAGGCTGACGGTGGCGCCTATGAAGCCGGCGAGCTGTGCCTCGGCGGCGGCGAGATCGAGCTCCTGGACCAGCCACCAGGCCGGCCCGGTGACGGTGACGCCGATCGAATAGACGCGTCCGTCGCCGACGAGGCCCGGCCGCTCGGCGAAGGGGATCGTGCCTTCAGGGCCGAAAATCTCGCCCGACAGCGGCGTGAGGGTGGGGCTGGCCGCCGGCTGCACGAGGGCCATGCGACCGTCGACCGCTTCGACCAGGGCCAGGCGCTCGCCCGGCTCGGCGAGCGGCGGTGGGCTCAGGATTTCTGCCAGCCGCGTGGTCACCGGCAACGTTAGCAACATGACGCCGACTGCGTTGCCGTTGCCGGTCTGGTCCTGAGGGGCGAAGACCGGCGCATAGAGATCGAAGGCGAGACCGCCCGCGGTCTCGCGCAGAGGTCCAAAGCCGACGCGCGCCGTCTTGAGCACGGCCTTGGCGCGATCCTGCTGGCCGGCGGAAAGGTCCGGCGCGCCGGCGCTGGTGACATAGGCGATGCCGCTGCGGCCCACCAAATAGCCGGCCGAGAAATCGGCGTTCTTGGCGAAGTCGCTGAGGACCTGCTGCATGTACGGCAGTTGCGCCACCAGCGGTGCATCGAAGCTTTGCGGAAGCCCGGCCGTATTGGCGGCTTCTTCCGGCTTGGCGAGTTGCGTCAGGTCGCCGCCGGCGAGGTCGACTTCGGTGGCGAAAAGACGGAACAGCTCGCTGCCGACCGCGCGGTCTGCGGTGCGGGCAATGCCGGCGAGCCAGGTCTCGACCACCTCGGCGCGACCGGCGGCGAGGATCGTGAGCCGACGCTCGATCTCGCTCGCCACCTCGGCGCGCTTCTGGCCGATGATGAAAGACGGGACCGCGACGGCGAGGCCGATCACCACCAGGATCAGCAGGGCGGCTGCCAACAGCGGGCGCGAGGTCGCCGGGCGGAACGAGTCTGCGGAAACGGCTTCGAGGTCGTAAGCCGGATCGGCGGTGGTTTGGCTCTCACTCATGGCCTGATTGTCGCGCCATTGCCGCGCCCGGCGAGCAGTTGGTTGAGCGGGACGCCACCGGCTGGCGTTCCCGGGTTCAGCTGCGGGCTGAGGTGGGCCCAACGGGTCGTCTCATTCATCGAGTATTGCGGAATATAATGCTTGTAGCGGCTGTGGGATACGATCAAGTCGGACAGGCTGTCCAGGATCAGGATATCGGACCCGGTGTAAACAGCCAGTACAGCGTGGCCGATTCCGCGGATGCGATCCATCAGGATCACGACGCGAAGACTTTCCGGTTCGAAGCCCAGCGCCCGCAGCGCGTAGTACTTGGCGATCGAGTAGTCTTCGCAGTCTCCCGAGCGGCTCAGGAACTCGGTCGGCGTGGCCCAGTACTCGCGGACGCCGTAAATCTCTTTGTCGCTTTTGTAGGGCCAGCGATTGAAGAATCGATTGACGGTATCGATCTGGTGCACTCGGTCGAGGCCGCGGGCAGCGACAATAAGCTCGCGCCAGCTCTTGAGTGCCGTGCTGTCGCAGGCCTTGGCGTCGTCCGCGCAGCGCCGATAGCCGGGCCATTCGCGCCTCATGCTGGCGATCACTCTGGCCCACTGCGGCAGCGCTTTCAGCGAGTCGGAGCGGAACTCCTGGGTGCTGAACACCCCGGATGGCTCGCTGGCGGTCGCGCGCGCGACCTCCGCAAGCGACTGCGTGGCAGCCGGGCTCGCGACCGCACCGAGCAACAGGCAGCAGCAAAGTAGGAGCGCAAGGCAGCGGACGAAGCGCGACAAGGGTCTGGCGTATCCTCTGGCAGAGGAACCGAGGAGCCGCGGAGCGGGGCAAAGCCTTCTCCGGGCCATCCCTTAAGGATCGCCAATCGGGCTTAAACAAGCCTTGCCAAGTAGGGTTTACGAATCGCAAAAGTGCCGCTTCTTCAACGCGTTCGCTGAATTTTTCAGTGCGGCCGGAGCGCCGCTCAGCGCTCCCGGAGGGCCCGGTCGCGGGCCTTGAGGATCGGCTTCAAGATGTAGTCGAGCACCGTCTTCTTGCCGGTCAGAACTTCGACCGTCGCGGTCATGCCCGGAATGATCGGCAGCTCGTTGCCCTAATGCAGCAAGGTATTCTGGTTGGTGCGCAGATAGACCCGGTAGAAGCTCTCGTCTTTCTCGTTCTTGATGGTGTCGGCGCTGATCTGCTCCAGCTCGGCCTTGAGGCCGCCATAGATCGAGAAGTCGTAAGCGGTGATCTTGACCATTGCCTCCTGGCCGGGACGCAGGAAAGCGACGTCAGCGGGGCGGATGTCGGCCTCGACCAGTAGGCTGTCGTCGAGCGGCACGATTTCCAGGATATCCTCGCCGGGACGGATAACACCGCCCACCGTGTTGAGCTTCAGCTGCTTCACCGTGCCGCGAACCGGCGAGCGTACGTCGGTGCGGGTGACGCGGTCCTGGCCGGCAAACAGCGCCTCGCGCACCGATTTCAACTCCGCGCGCGCCTCGTTGAGCTGGGTCGAAACCTCGGTCTTGGTGGTGGCCACCATCTCCTGGATGCGCCGCTCGGCTTCTGTGGCGGCGCTTTGCAAGCGCGGAATGGTGGCCTGGATGGTGCGAATCTCGCCTTCCAGGTCGGTCACCTGGCGCTCGATGCGGATCAGGTCCAGGCGCGGCATGACGCCGCTCTGGACCAAGGGCAGGGTAATCGCAAGCTCCTGGCGCGCCAGCTCCAGGCTGTTTCGGAGTTGGCGGAGCTTGCTGGACATCTCGGCGATTTCGCCCTTGCGCTGCTGCGCCTGGGCCTTCAGGACACCGGTCTGGGCCTCGAGCTGCTGGGTGCGCGCCTTGTAGAGCTCAAGTTGGCCGCGCGCCTGGTCGGGGCCGTCCTTCAGCACTTCCTCCGGCATCTTCGGCTCGCTGCCGTCGAGCTCGGCTTCCAGCCGAGCCACGGTGGCGAGCAGCGTCAGGTATTGCCCGCGAGCATCGCGGTAGTTCGCAGTCGCGGTGGTGTTGTCGATGCGGACCAGGATGTCGCCGCGCTCGACGATGTCGCCTTCCCGCACCAGGATCTCCGAGAGAATGCCGCCCTCGAGGTTCTGGATGATCTGAGTCTTACTGGAAGGAACGATCTTGGCTTGACCGCGCGTCACCTCGTCCAGCACTGCGTAGTTCGCCCAGAACCCGAAAATGACGAAGAACGCGACCGCCATGATCGAGAGGATGTAGGCGAACCGCCGGCCGCGCCGCAGCGCTGCTGCGTGAACGTCCGGCATGAATTCGAGGTCTTCGTCAGAGTAGAAGCCGCGCGTCGCCATGAAAACTGGACTCTCCGTGAATGCTGCCCCGGATAGCCCGGAGCGTGCGACTAGGCGTTGGTGGAGCGGATCTGGCCCTTGCGCAAGGCGTTGAGGACTTCCTCCTTCGGCCCGTCGGCGACGATCTTACCGCTGTCGACGATGACCAGCCGGTCGACCAGGCTCAACAGCGAGCTGCGATGGGTGATCAGCACCAGCGTCTTGCCCGGCAGGATCTGATTGAGTCGGTTCTTGAAGGCCGATTCCGAGGAATTGTCCATGCAGCTGGTCGGCTCGTCCAGCAGGATCACCGGCGGGTCGAGCAGCAGCGAGCGGGCGATCACGATCGCCTGGCGCTGACCGCCCGATAGACCCATGCCGCGCTCGCCGACCTGGAGATCGAAGCCATGCGGGTGGGTACGCAAGAAGTCGGTCACGCCGGCGGTTGTGGCGGCGCGCAAGATGGTCTGGTCGTCCAGGTGCGGGGCACCGAAAGCGATGTTCTCGCGCACCGAGCCGAAGAAGAGGTAGTTGTCCTGCGAGACGTAACCCACGTTGCGGCGCAAATCGGCCGGGTCGATCTGGCGGATATCGGTGCCGTCCATCAGGACTGCGCCGTCCGCGGGCTCGTAGAGGCCGATCATCAGGCGGGCAATGGTGCTCTTGCCGGAGCCGATCCGTCCCAGAACGCCGACGCGCTCGCCCGGCGAGACCCGGAACGAGATTCCGTCGAGCGCCTTGGTCTCCTGGCCGGGATAGCTGAAAGAAGCCTTCTGGAACTCGATCTGGCCGGAGAGCCGCGGGCGGTGCAGGTAGCGCTGTTCGACCGAGCGCTCGACCGGCGACTTCATGATGCCGTCAAGCGACTTGAGCGCGACCCGGGACTGCTGCAGGCGGGTCAGCATGCCGGCGATGGCGCCCAGCGGCGCCAGCGCACGACCGGTGAGAATGGTCGCGGCCACCAAAGCGCCCATGGTGAGCTCGCCTTCGATGATCTTGAAGACGCCAAAGACAACCACCGCCACGGTCGAGAGCTGGATCGCGGTCTGGGCGAAGGTGGTTGCCAGCCCGGAAATGAAACGGGCCCGGCCCGAGGATTCGGCGGTCAGGCCGACGAAGCGCTCCCAGGCTCGCTGTACGCGGCCCTCGGCGGCGGTCGCCTTGATGGTCTCGAGGCCGTCGATGGCCTCGACCAGCAAGGCGTGCTTCTGGCTCGCCTCCCTGTGAGACTTCTCGATCACGCCGCGCAACGGCGACTGCAGGATCGCGCCGAAGACGATCACCAGCGGGACGGCGACCAGCGGAATAATCGCCACCGATCCGGCGACCAGCCAGATGACTCCGATAAAGAGGAAGATGAACGGCAAGTCGACAAACGCGACCAGCGTGCCGGAGGTGAAGAACTCGCGCAGCGATTCGAATTCGCGCAGGTTATTTGCCATGGCGCCGGTCGAGGGCGGCTTGTTGGAGAGGCGCATCGCCATCAGCTGCTCGAGCAGCCGGCTGGCGATGATCACGTCGGCATTCTTGCCCGCGGTGTCGACAAAATAGGTGCGCAAATTGCGCATCACGAATTCGAAGACGAATACCGTGATCACGCCGACGGCGAGCACCGAGAGGGTCTCGATGCCGGCGTTGGGCACCACGCGGTCGTAGACGTTCATGATGAACAGCGGGCTGGCGATCGCAAAGCAGTTGATCAGAACCGAGGCGATCATCACGTGGCCGTAGATCGGCCAGAAGCGCGCCAGCGTGCCCCAGAACCAGGCGCGCGACTCCGTGAGGCGAATATCGGAGGCACGGGAATCGAACTTGAACTCGGGGCGGGCGAAGATGGCGTAGCCGCTGTACTGTTCTTCCAGCGCAGCGATTTCCACCGTCTTGGCTGAGAGGCCGCCTTCAGGCAGCAGTATCTGGGCGCTGGTCTTGTCCGGATAGCTGGTCAGCACGCAGGCGTTGCCGCCCTTGAGCAGCAGGATGCAGGGCAGCGTGACCGGCAGAATCTGCTTCAACTTCGGCCGCCGCATGATGCGCGCGGTGATGCCCGCTCGTTCCGCGGCACGCACCGTCAACTCGGGCGTGAAGCGCTGCTCCGCGTGGGGCAAGCCGGCTTTCAGCGCTTCGGCGGAGATCGGCCGCTGAAGCAGGCCGGCGAGCGTCGACAGACAGGCGACCAGGGGATCCTCGAAATCGACCGCCGACGGGGCGATCTGCCATTCCTTTGCCGGCTTCTCGAGCAGTTCCTCGGGCGAGAGCGGGGTCTCGCCGCCGCTCCCCTCGTCGACCGGCGACTCGCCGGCGCCTGCCGGCTTGGCGAGCTCGGCGGCCGCAGCGACGGTGGCCTTGGACTGATTGGCGGCCTGGAAGGCGGGCCTCTCGTGGCGAGCCGAATCGTCCAGCGGGCGCGACATATCGGCAGCGCCGAGGCGCGGCCCCGGGCTCTTCAGGCGCAGCGGCTCCTTGCTGCTTTCGGAGTCGTCGGATCGCCCGGCGACACGCAAGCTGTCCTCGCCGATCCGGTGAGCGGCGCCGCGCAGCGCGGCACTAAGGGCAGCGGCGCTACGCGACCTGCCGTGCTTGTCTTCCGTCTTGGATTCGTTTTTGGAGCTGTCTTCAGCCGCAGCTTTCGCGATTGCATCTTCGCTGGTCGTCATTGCGTCCCTGCTTTAGCGCGGCGTGGCTGCCGCCCCCTCATTGCTTGATGTCGGCCCGCCCGAGTCGCCTCGGAGGTACTAAGGCCGGACCAGCCACGGATCGCGTTCGCGTTCGCTGACCCTGGCGGGGAGCGCCGGGTCCGGGCCTGGCCGCGCCCGAAACTAAGCCAAAGAAGCTTCCAAAAAGGTTAATATGGTTAATTCTTTCACGTGGCTCGCGCGCTCGGGAGCCCGGTCGGCGGCAATGGCGCGAGCCCCCCGG
>JBOHKJ010000310.1:0-16386 GCA_050728975.1 Kiloniellales bacterium
AGGCCGTCGTCGGTGAGGAGCTGAACCGCACGCATGACGAAGGTCTCGGCATCGACGGCGACGAAGCCGGTCTCGCCGTCGACCACCCGCTCGGCGGTGCTGCCAAGCGGCTGGACCACCGCCGGCACGCCCAGCGCCTGGGCCTCGCCCACCGCAAGACAGAAGGTCTCGCCGGGATCGCCGCGATACAGCAGCGCCCGCGCCCCGGCGAGCGCCGAAACCAGCGCGCTCTTGGCAACCGGCTCGTGCAGCACCACACCGGCATCCTTGCCGGCACGGGCGAGCGCCAGCGCCTTGTCGATCCGCGCGCCGTCGTGGCCGCCGTAAGTCGCAACGCCGCAGTAGAGATGCAGCTCGGCGCTCGGCACCTGCGGGCGGATCTGGCGCACCCAGAGGTCGAGCAGCCAGTCGAGGCCGCGGCGCGGATTGGAGGTGAAGATCGCCCGCGGGCCTGGTGCCTCGTTCGCCGGCGCGGCGGTCAGGAAGATGTCGGAGATGCCGTAGGGGACGATCGCCCGCCCGCCTGACGGCGCCCAGGCTGGGTAGCTGGCGGCATGATAGGCGCCGGAGAAGACGATGGTCGGCTGCACCTTGACCAGGCGCCAAAGGTAACGCCACTTGAGGAGATATCCGGCTGGATTGTGAATCCAGAAGACCTGCGCGCCGGCGCCGGGCAGCGCGTCGATCAGGCGGCTGCCGCGATTGGCGATGTAGAGGTCGGCATGCGCCGGCAGCCCCTCGGCGAGCGGCCGCCAGACGACGCCCCGATAGTCGAGTGGCGCGGCAACGCCGTTGTAGACCGAGACCTTGTGGCCGCGCGCCGCCAGCGCCTCGCCCAGGCCCACCACCGCGGTCTCGGCACCGCCGAGCGGCGCATCGCGGAGGCGGCGACCGTCGAAGGCGACCCCATCGTCGGCAAGGACGATCTCGGCCATCACTCGCCCTCGTGCTTTGCCTTGAGCCAGGAGACGAAGGGATAGAGCCCGGCCAGCACCGCTATCAGGAAACCGTAGCCGCCTTCGCGGTAGCCCTTGCGGCCGACGAAGCATTTCCAGAAGCGCGAAAGGATGCGCCGATAGGCACGAAAGGCCGAGCCGGGATCGCCGCTGTCGCGCAGGTCGGCGGCACGCGCCGTGGTGTAGCGGTCGAAGCGGCGGAATAAGTCCGAGAGATTGTTGTCGACGTAGTGGACCAGACGGTTGTTCAGCCGCTCGCCCTGGCGTGCTCCGGGTTCGAAGGAGAGCTTGGGATGGACCCGCTCTCGGCCCCAGCGCTTGGCGCCCTTGCGGAACAGAATCGGCTTGGAGGAGATGCCGATCGAGGCGCCCCAACCGTAGCGCACCAGCCGTTTGCCGATGTAGTTGTCGACCGGGATGCGATGGACGTCGGCGCTGCCGGCCTCGATTGCCGCGCGGATTTCCCGCGCCAGATCCGGCATGACGCGCTCGTCGGCATCCACCTCCAGCACCCAATCGCCGCTGCAGAGCGAAATCCCGTGATTGCGCCGGTCGCCCTCGATCGGCCAGGCGCCGCGCTCGATGCGGCCGGCAAAGCGCCGGGCGATCGCTTCGGAGTCGTCGCCGCAGCGGTCGAGCAGAACCACGAGCTCGTCGCAGAAGGCCAAGCGCTCCAGGCAGTCGGCGAGCTGCGAGGCCTCGTCGTGGGCGACGACAAGGGCGGAAAGGCTGGGCTTGCGGAGGGGCTCGGCCATGGCGAGGCGACTTCTAGCAGGTTGTGAAATGGCTGTCACAACGCGCCCCGCGCGCGCCGGGCCCTTGTCGTCGGCCGCCGCCGCGGCGTAAGACTGACGCTCGATGCACGATTCGCAACAAAGTCCCGCTACTAGGCCGGCATCGCCTCCCTTACCGGCAGCCGCGGCGACTGCCGGCCACGAGCGGATCCTGGCGATCAAGCTTTCGGCGTTCGGCGACTTCGTGCTTTCGCTGCCCGCCTTCCAGGCGATCCGCCGCCGACACGACAAAGCCAGGATCACGCTGCTCACCACCGCGCCTTTCGAGGGACTGGCGCGACTATGCGGGCTGTTCGACGAGATCTGGCTCGACCAGCGCGCGCCCTGGTGGCGTCCGGACCGCTGGCTGGCGCTTTCGCGACGACTCAAGGAGGCCCGCTTCGAGCGCGTCTACGACCTGCAGCGCAGCGACCGCAGCGCGCTCTATTTCCGCCTGCTGGGCAGCAAGAAACCCGAATGGGTTGGAACCATCGCCGGCTGCTCCCATCGCTACGTGAAGCCGGCCGACCGAGTTTTGCACATCGCAGAGCGCGAAGCCGCACAGCTAAAGCAGGCCGGAGTCGATGTCGCGGCAGTGCCCGATCTTTCGTTCCTCGATGGCGCGATCTCCGGATTCAATCTGGCGCCGCGCTTCGCGCTGCTGGTGCCGGGTGGTGCTGCGCACCGGCCGGAAAAGCGCTGGCCGGCGGTGCGCTATGCCGCGCTCGCCCGCGAGCTGATCGCACACGGCACGATGCCGGTGCTGATTGGAGCGAGCGCAGAAACCGACGCGCTTGCCAAGATCGCCGCCGCGGCGCCGCGCGCGCGCAATCTCTGCGGCAAGACCGACCTGGGCCAGATCGCGGCGTTGGCGCGCAAAGCCCTGGTTGCGATCGGAAACGACACCGGGCCGATGCATCTGATCGCCGCTGCCGGCTGTCCCTCGCTGGTGCTGTTCTCCAAAGCCTCCGACCCGCGCAAGATCGCCCCGCGCGGACCGGCCGTCAAAACCCAGCAGGCCGGCGACCTGGAAGCGCTCTCCATCGAGGCAGTCTGGATGGAAATTCAACCCTGGCTTCAGGCCGGCCCGCGCGGCGGATAGGCCGCGAGCAGCCGGCCGGCCGCCTCGGCCACCATTTCGACCGTCAAGCCCGCCATCAGCGTTCGCTGGCTGCGGTGGTCGTAGTCCACGGCCCCGACCAGATCGCGGTAGCTCTGCGGCGTGCGCACGATCGCCGTATTGGGCCCCCAGGGGCGATAGCGCCACTCCGGACTGGGACCGAAGAGGCCCAGCGTCGGCGTGCCGGCGGCGGCGGCAAGATGCATCAGGCCCGAATCGTTGCCGACGAACAGCGCCGCGCGCTTGAGACAGGCGGCGGCGGTCGGCAGGTCGACCTTGCCGGTGAGATCGATGGCCCGCTCGGGCGGCAGTACGTCGACAAGCGGCGCGACCTGGGCCCGTTCGTGCGCCGCCGCCATCACCAGAACCCTGGCCCCGGCGAGCGGTCCCCGGTCCCCGGTCAAGTCCCGTGCCAGGGCCGCGAAACGCTCCGCGGGCCACTGCTTGCCGCCCCAATTCGCGGCCGGCCCCAAGGCCAACACCGGCGTCCCGGCTCGCACCAAGTCGCGGGCGGCGGCAAGGTGGAGCGGCGCCAGCCACACGGTAGGCGCCGGCGGCTCGGCGAGCTGCAATGCACTGGCGAGCTCTTCGACCCGGTGGCGCTCCGACAGCCGCCGATGAAGGACCGCGCGCGCCCGTGTCAGCAGCAGGTAGCCGATCGTCGAGGCCCGCAGATCGACCACCAGGTCCCAGGGCCAAAGGACCGTCTCGCTCCACAGCTTCAGCCAGTGGAGGCCGTAGCTGCGCTTCTCGATGGGCAGCAGCCTTTCCAGGCCCGGCACGGCGGAGAACAGCGGGGCGGTGGGTGCGCCGGCGGCAACCGTGACCCTGGCGCCGGGATTCGCCTTCAGCAGGTGCGCCAGGAGCCCGCTCGAGAGCACGGCATCGCCGATCCGTGTCGCGGTAATGAAGAGAAGGCGCATCGGCGGGGACGGAGCGCGGCGGGTGGTGGCTGGTCGGCCCGGTCCTTATAGGGCGTGGCGGCGCGGCTTGCCAAGTGGCCGCGCGCGGGCCAAGTCTTAACGTGCCATGGAAACGACACCGGCACCGAGGACGAACAGGTGAGCGAAAGTGCCAGGGCCCTGCTGCTGGAAGGACGCGGCGTGCTGTCGGTTGCCGGCCCGGACCGCGAACCCTTCTTGCAGGGGCTGGTTTCCAACGACGTAACCAAGGCAGACCGGAGCCATGCGATCTGGTCGGCTTTCCTGACGCCGCAGGGCAAGTTTCTGCACGAGTTCTTCCTGCTCGCCGAGACCGGGCGCTATCTGCTCGACTGCGAGGCGGCGCGGCTCGACGACCTCAAGACCCGGCTTTCGCGTTTTCGCCTGCGCAGCAAGGTCGAGCTGACGAATGCCAGCGACGCGTTCGCTGTTGGGGCCGCTTTCGGCGAGCGGGCGCTCGCCGCGCTTGGCCTGCCGGAACAGCGGGGTGCCGCGAAGTCGCTGGGCGGCGGTTGCGTCTTTGTCGACCCGCGGCTCACCCAGCTGGGCGCGCGCCTTCTCCTGCCGGCAGCGACAGCGCAAAAGATCTTGGCGGAGCTTGGCCTCAAAGCCGCCACAACCGAAGACTATGACTCCTTGCGGCTCTCGCTCGGGGTACCGGACGGCAGCCGCGACCTGGAGGTCGAGAAGGCGACGCTGATGGAAAGCGGCTTCGACGAGTTGAACGGCATCTCCTGGGACAAGGGCTGCTACATGGGCCAGGAGCTGACCGCCCGCATGCGCTATCGCGGCTTGGCCAAGAAGCGCCTGCTGCCGGTCGAGATCGAAGGCGAGACGCCGCCACCCGGAGCCGCGATCCTGCGCGACGGCCAGGAGGTCGGAACGCTGCGCTCCGCGGCCGGCGGCAAGGGCCTGGCGCTGCTGCGCCTGGAGGCTGTCGCGGGGCCGGAAGCCAGGCCGCTGACGGCGCAATCGGCGCGTCTGCGGGTCCGTCGCCCTGCCTGGCTGCGGCTTCCCGAGCCTGCCGCAAGACCTTCTTAAGGGCTGCCGCCCTAGTGTGATGGATGTTAATGAGGGCGCCCGCCCGGTCTCTGGCGACCGGGCCGTGTCGCGCCAAACCCCCGGAGATCAAAGCCAGGCGATGATCGGCCTGTTCGATTCCGGCCACGGCGGCCTCACCGTGCTGAAGGCCGTCGCCCGGGCCCTGCCCGGCGAGGCGCTCGTCTATCTTGGCGATCACGGCCATGCGCCCTATGGCGAGCGCAGCTCGGAAGAGATTTGCGCGCTGACCACCCATGGCGTCGAGCGGCTGTTCGAGCTCGGCTGCAAGCTGGTGGTGCTGGCCTGCAATACGGCCTCGGCGGTGGCCCTGCGCCGCATCCAGCAGCAGTGGCTGCCCAGGCGCTATTCCGAGCGCCGGGTGCTCGGCGTCCTGGTCCCGCTGGTGGAGGCAGTGACCGGAATCCCCTGGCACCAGGAAACGCCGTCGAAGGACGAGACGCACGAAGCGGTCACGGTGGCGATCTTCGCCACTAGTCGCACCGTGACGAGCGGCGCCTATCCCGAGGAGATCGCCAAGCGCGCGCCGTGGATCCGCGTGGTGCAGCAGGCTTGCCCGAGACTGGCGGCGGCGATCGAGGAAGGTCGCGACGAGGCGACGCTCGGCCGGATGATCGACGGCTATGTCGCAGAGCTGACTGCCGAGCTTGGCGGCAAGCAGCCGGACTGGGCGCTGCTCGGGTGCACGCACTATCCGCTGGTCGCGGAGCTGTTCGCGGCGCGTCTCCCGCACGCGAGCCAGCTTCACTGCCAGCCGAGCCTGGTGGCCAACAGCCTGGTCGACTACCTCCGGCGACGTCCGGCTTTCGCCAGCGGCCGCGCCGCGGGCGGAACGGTCACGCTCTACACCACCGGCGACGCCGAAAGCTGCAGCCAGTTCGCCAGCGGATTCCTCGGCAGCGCGGTGCGCTACCGAGCGCTGCCGCCAGATGCGTTTGAGAGCTCCGAGGGCTCCTCCAGCCGCGCGAGCGCCAAGCCATGAAAATGCTGATGGAAGATCTGCGCGGCGCCGAGGTGCTGGAGCGCAACTACCGGCCCGGGCAGGTGATCTACCGGGAAGGCGAGCCGGGCGACGCGGTCTACATCATCGAAGAGGGCGAGATCGAAGTGCTGCGCGATGCCGGGCGCACTCAGGTGGTGCTCGCCGTGCTGCGGCGAGGGCAGATCTTCGGCGAGATGGCGGTGCTGCGCGACAAGCCGCGATCCACTACGACGCGCTCGGTCGGCAATGCGAGGCTGGTCGCGATCGGCAAGGAGGACTTTCTCGCCGCATTCAAGGGCTCCAACCCGCTCGCGTTGCCGCTGTTGCGCATGCTCTGCGAGCGGCTGCTGCGCGCCGAAACCAAGCTGATCCAGAACCGCCTTTTCAGCGAGGCGGCTCCGGTTACCGAGATCGCGCGCATGCGCCTGCTGCCGGCCAGCAAGGAGGTCGAAGCGCAGATCGGCTCGGACGGCATCGAGATCGCCGGCCTGCCGTTCCGCCTCGGCGGCCGGCCGCTCGGCTCCGACTCCACAAGAAGCGACGGGGGCGTCTTTCTCCGCGCGCCCGATAGCGCGCAGCTATCGCCCAACCAGTTCGTCGTGGAGGAGCAAGCCGGTCGACTCTATCTGCGCGACCTCGGCAGCCACCTCGGCACGCTGGTCAACGGGCGGCGCGTCGCCAGCTTCGAGGAGCGCAGCGTGGCGGACCTCACCTTCGGCGAGAACCTGATTCAGGCCGGCGGCGTCGACTCGCCCTACGTTTTCCACATTCTGATCGAGCGCCGCGAAGAATCCGGCAAGCCGAGTGCCGTTTAAGGAAAGGACGGAACTCCGGGCAGGCTGCAGTCGCCGATGGTGTAAACCTGTCGGACAAAGCACCGGTTGTTGACTTGGACGATCAGGGCCCCCGAGCAGGAGTCGAAGCGCGTATAGATGTCGTAGTCCACTCGCGCGCTGTTGTTCCCCGTGCGCCGCACCGCGAGGGTTTCGCGCACGTCGGTACGATCGACACCGGCCGCACTCCAGGCGTCCTCGACCGCTTCCTTGCACATGATTTCCTGCGCCGCCGCATTTCCACCGATGGATAGCGCAATCGACGCCGATAGAACGAGTCCCGCAATACTGGCTGCGCGTTTTCCCACCATTCGAATCTCCTCGAATCGGAAATAGCCGATGGCCCACGCGGCGCGCGAGGCCGTCTCGTGGAGGTGGGTATCGACCCCTTCGGCCGCCAGACGTGGCCGCCATGCTAATTGCGCATTGCCGGCTCGCGTTGGCGGTTAGAAGGACGGAACGCCCGGCAGCCGGCATTCGCCGCGGGTGTAGACCTGCCGCAGGTAGCAGCTGTCCGTGATGTCGACCACCAGCGCACCCTTGCAGGACTTGAACCGGGTCCAGATGTCGTAGCCGATCAGGTATTCGTTTTCGGCATCGAAGTGGTAGCGGTCGGTGACAAAGGTTTCGTCGACGTCGCTACGATCGAGGCCAGCGTCGCTCCAGGCGCGCTCGACGGTCGCAACACAGGGAATCTCCTGCCCGATGGCTGGGGCTGCCGCCAGAGCGGAGAGGATGAGGCCGAATAGCGCACTGCGAAGCATCGAGCCCTCCAGATTTCCTAGACGTCGCGCTCGGTCTTGCCGCCGCGCTTCTCCTCCAGCGCCGCCTGAGCGGCGGCGAGGCGTGCGATCGGCACCCGGAACGGCGAACAGGAAACGTAGTCCAGGCCGACGCGATGGCAGAAGCGGACCGAAGTCGGATCGCCGCCGTGCTCGCCGCAGATGCCAAGCTTCAGCTTCGCCCGCACCTTGCGGCCGCGCTCGACGCCGAGCTTCATCAATTCGCCCACGCCATCCTCGTCGATCGAGATGAAGGGGTCCTGATCGACGATCCCGCGCTGCTCGTAGGCGCCGAGGAAGTTTCCGGCATCGTCGCGCGACAGGCCGTAGCAGGTTTGCGTCAGGTCGTTGGTGCCGAAGCTGAAGAATTCTGCCTGCTCGGCGATCTCCCCGGCGCGCAGGCAGGCGCGCGGCAGCTCGATCATTGTGCCGACCAGATACTCGAGCGCGCTCCCGGTTTCGGCCGCGACCTCTCCGGCGGCACGGTCGATCAGCGCCTTGACGATCACCAGCTCCTGCTTGACCGCGATCAGCGGCACCATGATCTCGGGCCGCACCCCCTTGCCGGTCTCTTCGGCGACCAGCGCCGCGGCCTCGAAGATTGCGCGCGCCTGCATCTCGTAGATTTCCGGATAGGTGACGGCGAGCCGGCAGCCGCGATGGCCGAGCATCGGATTGACTTCGTCGAGCTTGATGATCCGCGCCCGCAGCGTGTCGAGATCGCTGCCAGCGGCTTTCGCCACCTCTTCCATCTCCGCGTCGCCGTGCGGCAGGAACTCATGGAGCGGCGGATCGAGCAGCCGAATGGTAACCGGACGCCCTTCCATGATGCGGAAGATTTCGGCGAAGTCCTCGCGCTGCATCGGCAGGAGCTTGGCGAGCGCCTTGCGTCGTCCTTCGGTGTCCTCGGCGAGAATCATCTGCCGCACGGCGACGATCCGGCCCTCGTCGAAAAACATATGCTCGGTCCGGCAGAGGCCCACGCCCTCAGCGCCGAACTTAAGCGCGGTGCGGCAGTCGCCCGGCGTATCGGCGTTGGCCCAGATGCCGAGCCGGCGCAGCTTGTCGGCCCAGCCCATGATAACGGCGAAGTCGCCGGAGAGCGTGGGCTGCACGGTCGGGACCTCGCCCTGCATGACCTCGCCGGTCGCGCCGTCGATGGTGATGCGGTCGCCCTCCTTGAGCGTGACGTCGCGTACCCGCATCACGCCCGCCTTGTAGTCGATCCGGATCTCGCCGGCACCGGCGACGCAGGCGCGCCCCATGCCGCGCGCGACCACGGCGGCGTGACTGGTCATGCCGCCGCGGGTGGTCAGGATGCCGCGCGCCGCATGCATGCCGTGAATGTCCTCGGGCGAGGTCTCGACCCGGCAGAGGATCACCGCATCGCCGCCACTGGCCTCGGCTTCCGCCTTGTCGGCGGAAAAGACGATCTTGCCAGAGGCCGCACCCGGCGAGGCCGGCAGCCCGCGAGCGATTACCTGGCGCTTGGCCTTGGGATCGAGGGTGGGGTGCAGGAGCTGATCGAGCGAGGCCGGATCGATGCGGGCGACCGCCTCGGCCTCATCGATGAGACCCTCTTTCACCATGTCGACAGCAATCCTGAGGGCAGCGCTGGCGGTACGCTTGCCGCTGCGGGTCTGCAGCATGTAGAGCGTGCCGCGCTGCACCGTGAACTCGATGTCCTGCACGTCGCGAAAATGACCTTCGAGCTTCTTGCGCACCGCCTCGAGCTGACCGAAGACCTCGGGCATCGCCTCTTCCATTGCCGGCAGCTTGGAGCTGGTGGACTGCTTACCGGCGATCGTGAGGTGCTGCGGGGTGCGGATGCCCGCCACCACGTCTTCGCCCTGTGCATTGACCAGAAATTCGCCATAAAAGCGATTCTCGCCGGTCGAGGGATCGCGGGTGAAGGCGACGCCGGTGGCGCAATCCTCGCCCATGTTGCCGAACACCATCGCCTGGACGTTGACCGCGGTGCCCCAGCTCTCGGGAATGTTGTGCAGCTTGCGATAGGTGATGGCGCGCTGATTCATCCAGGACGAGAAGACCGCGCCGATCGCGCCCCAGAGCTGCTGCTTCGGATCCTGCGGGAAGGGCGCGCCGGTTTCCTCCAGCACCTTGGCCTTGTAGTCCTCGATCACCGTGCGCCAGTCGGCGGCGCTGAGCTCGGTGTCGAGAGTCAGAGCGCGGTCTTCCTTGTGAAGCTCGAGGATTTCCTCGAAATGGTGATGATCGACGTCGAGCACCACGTTGCCGTACATCTGGATGAAGCGGCGGTAGGAATCGTAGGCGAAGCGCTCGTCGCCCGACATGCTAGTGAGACCGCGCACGCTGTCGTCGTTGAGGCCGAGATTGAGGACCGTGTCCATCATGCCCGGCATCGAGGCTCGCGCGCCGGAGCGCACCGAGACCAGCAGCGGGTTCTTGGCTTCGCCGAAGCGGGCGCCGACCAGCGTCTCGATCCGCGCCAGCGCCTTGTCGACCTCGGCCTCCAGGCCGTCCGGAAAGCTGCGCTCGCTCGCGGTGAAATGGGTGCAGACTTCGGTGGTGATGGTAAAGCCGGGCGGCACGGGCAGCCCGAGCGCCGACATCTCGGCGAGGTTGGCGCCTTTGCCGCCGAGCAGATTGCGCATGTCGGCGCCCCCCTCGGCCCTACCGTCCCCGAAGCCATAGACCCGTTTGGTCATCGCCAGAACCGATCCCTTGCCGTCAGCCACGTCGAACCCTTATCCCTCGATCTTCGAGAAGTCCGCGACCTGGGACAAGGTAGCGTCGATCGCCGCCAGTAGATTCAAGCGATTGGCGCGTAGCGCCTTGTCCTCGCTATTGACTGTCACCTTGTCGAAATATTCATCCACCGGGCGCCGCAGGCCGGCAAGCGCGCCCATCGCGGCGGTGAAATCCTCATGCTCCAGGGCCGCCTCGGCAGCCTTGGCGGCCTTGGCGAGCGCGGCGTGGAGCGCCTTCTCCTCCTTTTCGACCAGCCGTCGCTCCTCCACCTCGCCATGGTAGCGCGCCTTGTCCCTCTTCTCCTCGATGCGGACGATGTTGGCGGCGCGGCGATAGGCGGTCAGGAGATTGGCGCCGTCGTCGCTGGAAAGGAAGGAGGCCAACGCGTCTACACGGACCAACACCCGAACAAGGTCAACGTGTCCAACTGCGGAATCTTGCCTAAACGCTTCGACCTTGGTTAGCGAGAACACCGCCGAGATGAGATCGTGCCGCACGCCACGGTCGCGCAGTGCGACCTTCAATCGATCGGCAAAGAAGTCGAGCAGGTCGGCGGCCAGCGCAGTGCGATCGACGCCTTTGACCTTACGGCTATAGCCGTCGAGTGCCGCAGTCAGCAGCTCGGTGAGCGACAGGCGCAGCTTGTTCTCGAGGATCAGGCGGATAACGCCGAGCGCGGCGCGGCGCAGCGCATAGGGGTCCTTGGAGCCGGTCGGCTTCTCGCCGATCGCCCAGAAGCCGGCCAGCGTGTCGAGCTTGTCTGCCAGGGCGACGGCCACCGAAACCGGCGCAGAGGGGCAGCGGTCGTTGGGTCCGAGCGGCGAATAGTGTTCGGCGATGGCTTCGGCCACCTCCGCGTGCTCGCCGTCGTGGAGTGCGTAGTAGCGCCCCATAACGCCCTGCAGCTCCGGAAACTCGCCGACCATGCCGGTCACAAGATCGGCCTTGGCCAGTCGCGTGGCCGAGCGCACCCGGTCGAGATCGGCGCCCGGCACGTTGCGGGCGATGGCGGCGGCGAGCGCCTGCACGCGGTCGATCTTCTCGTCGAGCGTGCCGAGCCTGGCGTGGAAGACGATCTCGGCCAAACGCGGTGCACGGCTGGCGAGCGAGACTTTTCGGTCCTGATCCCAGAAAAAGCGCGCATCGGACAGGCGCGGGCGCAGCACGCGCTCGTTGCCGGCGACCACGGTCCTGCCGCCGTCGGCGGTCTCCATGTTGGCGACCAGCAGGAAGCGGTCGGCGAGCGCGCCCTTCGCATCGAGCAGCGAGAAATATTTCTGGTGGTTGCGCATGGCGGTGGTCAGCACCTCGGCCGGCAGCTCCATGAACTGGCTGTCGATGCGTCCCAGCAGCACCACCGGCCATTCGACCAGTCCCACCACCTCGTCGAGCAGCGCCGGATCTTCCTTGACGGTGCAACCGGCGGCGCGTGCCAGCGCCTCGGATTGCAGCGCGATCCGTTCGCGGCGGACGGCGGGATCGAGAATGACATAAGCCGCTTCCAGCTTCTGCTTGTAGTCGGCGAAGGAGGATACGGCGACGGGCGCCGGCGCCAGGAAGCGGTGGCCGCGGGATTCGCTTTCGAAGGAAAGGCTGCCGCCGCCTCCGAGTGCCAGCGAACCGGCGACCGCCTTGCCGTCGAAGAGACAGAGCAGGCTCTGCAGCGGCCGCACGTAACGCAGCGTGCCGTTTCCCCAGCGCATCGACTTGGGCCAAGCAAGCGCGCTCACGATTTCGGCGACCAGGGCTGGCAGCAGATCCATTGTGGGCTGGCCGGCGATCTCGCGCACCGTGAAATAGAACTTGCCCTTGTCGCTCTCGCGCAGCTCGGCCTCGGCGAGGCTCTTGAGCCCGCTCGCCTTCAGGAATCCTTGCACCGCTTGTTCGGGAGCGCCTTCGCGCGGGCCCTTGCGCTCCTCGCGTCGGTCGGGCTGACGCGCCGGCAAGCCCTGGACCACCAACGTCAGACGACGCGGCGTGACGGTGGCCTCGGCGGATTGGAGCGCAAGCCCGGCAGCCTTCAGCTTGTCGGTGACGAGGCGCTTCAAATCCTCCGCCGCGCGGGCCTGCATGCGGGCCGGGATTTCCTCGGACAGAAGCTCGAGCAGCAGTTCGGCCATGACTCAGCCGGTCGTTTTCTGGCTCTCGAGCCAAGCTTCGCAGCAGCCCTTGGCGAGCGCACGGACGCGGCCGATGTAGGCCTGGCGCTCGGTCACTGAGATGACGCCACGCGCATCCAGCAGATTGAAGAGATGGCTCGCCTTCATGCAGTGGTCGTAGGCCGGCAGCGCGAGCGGCGCGGGCGCGCCGAGCAGAGCCTGGCATTCCTTCTCGGCATCGGTGAAGTGGCGGAACAGAATCTCGGTGGTCGCGCGCTCGAAGTTGTAGGCCGAGAACTCGCGCTCGGCCTGGAGGAAGACGTCGCCGTAGGTCTTGCCGCCCTGGTCCTTAGGCAAGCCGTCCCAATCGAGATCGTAGACCCGCTCCACGCCCTGGACGTACATGGCGAGCCGCTCCAGTCCGTAGGTGAGCTCGACCGAGACCGGGTCGCAGTCGAAGCCGCCGACCTGCTGGAAGTAGGTGAACTGGGTCACCTCCATACTGTCGCACCACACCTCCCAGCCGAGCCCCCAGGCGCCCAGCGTCGGGCTCTCCCAGTCGTCCTCGACGAAACGGATATCGTGAACCTTGGGA
The DNA here is from genome assembly GCA_050728975.1 of Kiloniellales bacterium. Taxonomy (GTDB): domain Bacteria; phylum Pseudomonadota; class Alphaproteobacteria; order Kiloniellales; family JBOHKJ01; genus JBOHKJ01. The sequence goes on from JBOHKJ010000310.1 coordinate 12,874, forward strand.
TCGATGCCAAGCGCCTCGAGCGAGCCGAGATAGAGCTCCTGGCAGTCAGGCGGCGAAGGCTACATCAGCACCTGGAACTGGTAATAGTGCTGCAGCCGGTTAGGAATCTCGCCGTAGCGGCCGTCGGTTGGCCGGCGCGAGGGCTGGACGTAAGCGCAGCGCCAGCTGCCGGGCCCGAGCGAGCGCAGCGTGGTCGCCGGATGGAAAGTGCCGGCGCCGACCTCCAAGTCGTAGGGCTGAAGAATCACGCAGCCCTGACTGGCCCAATAGTCCTGCAGCTTCAGGATCAGGCGCTGAAAGCAGGTGGCAGGGTCGGCGGACTTGGCGCTGGCGGCCGGAGCGGCCCTGGACATGGCGGAATACCGGCTCTTTTTGCGCTGCGGTAGGCGGCGCAGATTAGCGGCGGCCCCGACCCGAATCAAGCAAACGGCAGCCGCCGATGCCCCCCAGGGCGGTCGGGCAGCTAAGCCCGGCGGGGGGAAAAGCGCTGCAGGAAGTGGCCGGTCAGGCCGCCCAGGACCGCCCAGAAAATGAAGCTGGTGGCGAGCGCGGCAATCACGAAGTCACGGGCCAGCCAGTCGGGGGCGAGACCGCCATGGGCCTCGGGCTGCGGGGCGCCGACGGCATGGGGCAGCAGCAGCAAGGCAATGCCGAGCACCGCCCAGGGCAGGCGCCGACTCCAGGCGACCAATGCCAGGCCGGCACCCGTCGTCGCCACCGCCAGCAGCCACCAGAGCTGGCGCGCGCCGAGCTCGGCGGCAGCCGCGCCGGGTATCTCGGGCGGCAGGCCGATCGCCGGCGCCAGGGTGAATACCAGGAAGCCGGCGAGGCCCCACAGCAGGCCGCGGCGCCAGTCGCTGCCACCGCCCTTGAGGGTGAGGCCGGCCGCCAGCAGCAAGGCAAAGCCGAAGCCGGTGACCAGATTGGCGGTCAAGGTGAAGAAGCCGCGCTCCAGGCCGTCCTCGGGCGCCCACTCCTCGCCTCCGGCTCCGGCAGCGCCATGGTCGTGGGCCGCAATGCCTGCGGCCTGGTCATGCGCGGCGGCAGCGCCGCGATCGTGACCGGCGCCGGCGGTTTCGTAGGTTTCGGCCTCGAAGACGATCGGCAGCACGCGCACCATTTGGGCGGCGGTGACGAAGATCCCTGCCAGAATTCCGGCGATCGCGGCAGCGAAGAGGATGCTGCGGAACATAAGAGGCGGCCTCCCAGCGCCTAGTGACAGGGGAAGCCGTAAGCGTGGCGCGTATCGTGGGCCGCGTTGTGGATCGCCGACGGACCGGCGAAGCCGACGCCGAGCAGAATAAAGGCGCCGAGGAAGGCGGCAGCGACAGCCGGAACCAGCCGTAGCGTACGGCGCGCAGCCTCGCCGCTCGAGGACTGCAGGAGGGTTTCAGGCTTCTTGTTCACGGATTGCATCCCCTATCTTTCGCGGCCGAGCCGAAGATTCGCCGGGCGATGCTCACATTATCGCCCTTCCCTGTCGAGCGAGTTCGCTAGTAGCGACATGATGTCGCAAAGAAAAGACAGCGGGCCAGCCCGTTAGGTGCAAGACACTACCCGGCGCGAGCCGTCAATAGGGGCAGCCGGCGCGGCCGCAGGACTTGGCTCCCTGGGGCGAGACGAAGGCGCCACAGTTCGAGCAGGCCACCAAATCCTCCGCGGCCGGCGAACGGGCGCTACCGTCGCTACGGGCGTGACCGGTCCCGCTCCCCTTGCCGCTCCGGCGCAGCTGCTCCTCGGTGCGGCGCGCCTGTTGCAGACGGCCGATCAGCTTGAAGCCATACCAGACGATGGCAATCAGAGCCGCCAGGACCAGCAGCTTCTGGAGCGACGGAAGTCCGAACATGGTCCCGGTTCTAAGGTGCCGCCGACGGCGCGGTCAAGCAGCGGCGCCGCGCAGGCCTAAAGCCCATAGCGCGACCAGAGGGCCCGCTCTTCGACCGCGGACAGCAGGCTCGCCGCCCAATCGGCTGGCGGAGCAGGCTCCACCGAGCCACCGAGGCGGCGGCGCCACCAGGAGCGCTGGACTCCGTAGAGGCGGAACTGAACCTTCTTGCCATAACGCTCTCGCAGGGTCCGGCGCGGCTCGCCGATCGCATCGACCAGGCCAAGCTCCTTGGCCTTGGCGCCGGTCCAGAAAGCGCCGCTGAACAGCTCTTCGTCAGAGGCAGCAAGACGCGATCCGCGCCGGCTCCGCACCTGATGCTTGAAGCGCTCGTGGATCTCGCGCTGGATCGTCTTGAGGTGAGCGATATCCTCCTCCTTTTCGGGGCGAAAGGGATCGAGCAGCGCCTTCTTGTCTCCCGAGGTGTAGACTCGGCGCTCGACACCGACGCGCTCCAGCAACGCCGGAAAACCGAATCCGGCACTCACCACGCCGATCGAGCCGACGATCGAGGTCTCGCGCGCCAGAATCTCGTCGGCCGCGCTCGCCAGCCAATAGCCGCCCGAGGCGGCGACGTCCTCGCAGAACGCATAGACCGGAACCTTCTTTTCCTCGGCAAGATCGCGGATGCGCTGCGCGATCAGGTCAGACTGCACCGGCGAGCCACCCGGCGAGTTGACGACCAAGGCCACGGCAGCAAGGCGCGATGGCTTGAAGGCGCGCTCGATGGGCTCGGCCAAGTTGGCAAGGGTCAGGCCGCTCCTCAAGGGCCCCAGGGCGCCGATCACACCGCCGAGACGCAGGAGCGTGACCAAGGGAGCACGGCGAAACAGGCGACCTAGAACCGGCACGCGCCACTTTCCGGCACCCGAGGGCGCCGCATGCTGAAACTTATCGGTTCCGTCGCTCATTGCTTCCGCTGTTCCGGATTTCGTTGAGGCCCTTGGAGGTCGAGCTCTTCGCCGAGGCGCAGCACCGCCTCGGCGGCTTCGCTGTAACTGCCGTCGGCTTCATGCAACACCAATCCCGCCAGAAGGCGCGCCGGACCCCGGGCGCCACGACGCGCCTGCACGACGATTCGTTTCGCCGGCCGCTCGCGCCGCGGCCACAAGGGAAAGACGGCGATGTCGCCCGCTCCCTTCCGAAGGCTGCTCAGGAGCTCCGGAAGACGGTCGGCGCGGTGCACGAAGGTCACATGGCCTCCGGGACGGGCAAAGGCAAGCGCGGCGGCAACCCAGTCGGACAGCTTGCCCAGCTGCTCGACCTCGGCCCGCTGTCGAGTCGGCAAGCGCGGCGGATCGGCGCGCGCCGCCTCCAGATAAGGCGGGTTGCATAGCACCTGGTCGTAGCCGGCGCTCGCCACTGCGCGCGGCGGCGACAGGACATCGCCCAGCAGGACACGGAAGCGATCAGCGAAACCGTTAAGACTCGCATTCTCCGCGGCGAGGCGCGCCATCTCTGCGTCGAGCTCCATGCCGTCGACGGCGATGCCGGGAGCGCGAGTCAACAACGCGAGCCCGGCGGCGCCGACGCCGCAGCCGAGATCGAGCGCCCGTGCGCCTTCGGCCGCCGGAACTGCAGCTGCCAGCAGCAACGGATCGATGGCAGCGCGGTATCCGGCTTCGGGC
>JBOHKJ010000311.1:0-7500 GCA_050728975.1 Kiloniellales bacterium
ACATGGTGCAGGGGTTGCCGACCGGCGAGCTCGAGGATGCGCGCGACCTGGCGCTCGGAAAGATCTCCGAGAATTTGGACGTCCAGTCCTTCGACAACGGCGACGGCCAGATCACGGTCCTGACCGGCAGCGGCAGAACGCTGGTCGCCGGCGCCACCGCCGGCACGCTGGCCTACGACGCCTCGGCCCTGATGACGGCCCAGCGTAGCTATCCCGCGACGATCGGCGGAATCTTCCTCAACGGCGGCGCCGTGCCGCCGCCGACCAGCGACATCACGACCGAGCTCAACTCCGGACGAATCGCCGCAATGGTCGAGATGCGCGATCGGCATCTGCCGTCGATGACCAATCAGATCGACCAGTTGGCCGCGGCCTTGCGCGACACCGTCAATCGCGCGCACAACCGCGGCGCCAACACGCCCTTCGGCCTCGGCGTCCTCGCCGGCGATCCGGCGACCATGACCGGCACGCGGACCTTCGCCAACCCTGCGGCGGCCGTCGACCTCCAGCAGGGCGTGACGATGGCGATCCTCGACGCGACAGGAACCGCGGTCGTGGCCCCGGCGACCATCGCCGCCGGCGTCACCACGGCAGACGCGATCCGGGCGGCGATCGATGCCTACGCGGCAACCGCGCCGGGCGGCGGGTCGGCGACCTGGAACGCCGACGACCAGATGGAGATCAGGCTTCCGCCCGGCTACCGTCTGGCGTTCCTCGACAACGGCCCGGCGGCCGAGAACGGCGACTCGACGATCCTGTTCGACGCCGACGGCGACACCGCGAACGAGACCTACCACGGCCTCTCGAACTTCATCGGCCTTAACGACCTGTTCCAGACCCCGCAGCTCGCCGGGGTCGGCTACGCGACGGCCAACAACGGCGCGCAGCTCGGCATCTCCAGCACCATCGAAGTGCGCGACGACATTGTCGCCAATCCCGACTATATCTCGCGCGGCGTTCTGCGCGGGACCCCGCCAAACCTGACGCTCGGTGTGGGCGACAACCTGGTGGTCCAGCAGATGGCGGCCGCCTTCGCCGAGAACATCTCCTTCGCCGCGGTGACCGACGGGCCATCCTCGACCACCACCACGCTGGGGGGCTATGCGACCACGATTCTTTCGTACAACGCCACCGCGACGGCCGCCGCCGACTCCACGCAGCAGTTCGAGAACGACCTCAAGGTCGGGCTGACCGACAAGGCGCTCTCGGTTTCCGGCGTCAATCTGGATGAGGAGCTGTCGAACATGGTTCTCTTCCAAAACGCCTACAACGCGGCCGCGCGAGTAATCCAGACCGCCAACGAGCTGTTCGACGAACTGCTCCAGATCGCCTGATCGGAAGGGCTCGAGCCATGGCCAGAATCGCAACATATGCCCAGCAGCAGCTCAGCATGCATTACATGCAACACACGCTGTCGCGCACCGCGGAAACGCAGATCCAGATCGCGAGCGGCAAGAAAGCGCAGCAGTATTCCGGGATTGCCGGCCAGGCCAACCAGCTGGTCAGCCTCGAGCTTTCGGTGACCCGCACCGAGCAGTTCAACCGCAACATCGATCAGACCATCGCCCGCCTCAACATCATGGAATCGTCGGTCGCGACGATCACCGATCGCGCGGTCTCGGTGCTGTCCATCCTGTCGAGCGCGCTCAGCGGCACCAACCTTCAGGACATTCCGCTCAGCGAGTTCGCGGCGACCTATCGCGACGAGATCGAGTCCCTCCTCAACATAAAGCACGAGGACCGCTTTCTTTTCGCCGGCTCGCGCACGGACACGGCTCCGGTCGACGTCACCGACCCGGCCTACACCCCGCAGGCCGGCCTGCCCGGCGTCTTCACCGCCGACTTCGACTACTACCAGGGCGACCAGCAGGTGATGGCGGTGCGCGTCGACGACAACTCGCAGACCGATTACGGCGTCACTGCCGACGAGCCGGCCTTCGAGATGCTGCTGCGCGCCATGGCATACATGGACTATGCCGACGTCAACCAGGACGTGGCGGTGCTCGGCGAGGCTTTCGACCTGGTCAATCAGGCGGTCAACGCGTTGACCGAGGTGCGCGGCAAGATCGGCGCCGTCGGCGAGGTTCTCGATCAGACCAAGAGCGGCCACGACAACTTCCTGACCTACGCCAAGAACCTGGTTTCCTCGCTCGAGGACATCGATATCGCCGAGGCCACCACGCGCCTTGCAGTCGACGAGAACCAGCTGATGGGGTCCTACATGGCGATGAACCGGATCGCCAACCTCAGCTTGCTGGAATTCTTAAGATAATCAATAGGTTACCCAAGGTTCGGCGAACACCATTCGTTAAGCCCGATCGGGTAAAGATAAGAAAGTTCAAAGGCATGAGAGCGGCGATGCAAACCCTGAGCGCCAAGACGCCCCCCGAGAGCGTCAAGGCTTCCAACGGCGGCACGGACGGCGAATGCATCGCGCTCGATACGCGCTTCGGCCGCATGGAGTTCGACCGCCAGCGCTGTCTCACCTTCCCGAGCGGCCTGGTCGGTTTCGGCAGCCAGCTGCAGTACGGCCTGGTCGCCATGCCGAACGAGAAGCTGGCTCCACTCATGATCCTGCAGTCGATCGACGAGCCGTCGCTCGCCTTCGTCGTCCGGCCCTACGATCCGGCGACCCAGTGGTACAAGGCGAAAGACATCGAGGAAGCTATCCGCCAGCGCAAGATCGCGCCGGAGGACAGCGCAGTGCTGCTGGTCACCAACTTCCATCGCCGCGACGGACAGCTCTTCCAGTCGGTGAATTTGCGCGCGCCGCTGCTGCTCGATTCCACCCGCTTGCAGGCCTGGCAGGACATCCTGCCGAACGACAGCTACTCCGTCCGCTTCATGCTTTAGCGCGGCGCGCCGACCGGGTTCGCGCGCTTCGCGCACCAGCGCTTCCACATCTCGCGATAGGCTGCCTCGACCTCGCTGGTCAACAGCGCAGCATCGGCAATGCCGGTCGCCAGCAGCCGCGGCCGGATCTCGCGGCGCAGCTCCGCCAGGCGCTGGACATCCGACGCCAGCGCCGCCGCCTTGACGACATAGCTCTCGTGGTCGTCGCCGACCAACAGCCCCTCCAGGCCCATCGCCTCCAGGATCGCCGAGCCGTTGCGCGATACCCAGCGATCGCCGCGCAGCGCTACCAGCGGCACGCCCATATAGAGCGCCTCGATTGTCGTGGTGCCGCCGTTGTAGGGAAAGGGATCGAGCGCGATGTCCACCCGGCCGTAGGTCCGGAGATAATCCCGGTGATTGCTCGGGCCTTCGAGGATCAGGCGTTCGCCGGAAACCCCATGGGCCACGAAAGTGGAGCGCATCGTCTCCCGGGTCGCCGGATCGCCGAGCGCGAAGGCCTTCATCAGCAGCCGGGCACCCGGCAGTGCGTTCAGCAAAGCCGCCCAGACCGCGATCGCCTCGGGTGTCACCTTGGTCAGGTTGTTGAAGCAGCCGAAGGTGACCGCGCCACCGGCCCGCGCCGGCGTCTCGGCTACTTCGGGCGCGTCGTCGGGCGGCCGGTAGCAAGACGGCAGGCGCGGCAGGTCGTAGACCTCTTCGCTCATGTAGCGGCGCTGTCCCTCCGGCACGTACCCACGGGTAGCGAAGACATAGTCGATGGCGGTCAAGCCGGTGGTGTTGGGATAGCCGAGCCAGGAGACCTGGACCGGGGCCGGCTTGAAGCCGAACACCGGGAGACGATTGTGCGCGGTATGGCCGGCGAGATCGACCAGGATGTCGATACGGTCATCGACGATCAGCTTCGCCGTGTTTGCGTCGCTAACCCCGACCGTGGAGCGCCAACCATCGGCCAGGCTCTCGAGGCGCTCGGTGACGGCGTCGGGGCTGGGCACCTCGGCATAGCAGAAGACCTCGAACCGCGCCCGATCGTGACGCCGCAGCACCTCTTCGATGAAGAAATGGGTGACGTGCTGCCGGAAATCGGGCGAGACGTAACCGATCCGCAGGCGCCGTCCCGGCTCGGCCGCGTTCGGCCAGTCTGTGGCCGAGCGATGGCGCTGCTCGACCTGCAGCGCGGCATAGGCCCGATGGGCCTCGTAGACCTCGGCGAGCGACAGACCCGGCAGGAAGTTCAGCAAGTAGACCAGGTTGGAATGGGCGCCGGACAGCTCTGGCATCAGCTCGATGGCGCGACCGAAGAAGCCCACCGCCTCGGCGACCCGACCGCAGCTCTGGTAGGCGTTGGCGAGGCCATTCCAAGCGGCAGGACTGTCGGGCGCCAACCGCGTGGCGGCACTCAACACGGCTACCGCTTCGCTGTCACGCCCCGCGCTCAGCAGCGCGATCCCGAGATTGATCTGTGCCGGCGCGAATCTATTGTCGAGCGCGATCGCTTCGCGAAAGCGGGTCAAGGCCTCTTCGGTCCGCCTGCAGCGCGCAAAAGCGTTGCCGAGATCGCAGCGGACTTTCGGTGACAGGGGGTCGAGCGCGGCGGCGGCCTCGAGGTGCGGGAGGGCCGTCTCGGCGCGCCCGAGACGCACCAGCATGTTGCCGAGCTCGTGACGAACCCTCGCCTGGTCGGGATTGGCGGCCGCCAGCAGCTCGAGCTTCTGCACCGCGGCGGCCTGCTGGCCGTGATGCCAGTGCGCGAGCGCGCTCGCCACGTCGATCTGAGGCGCGTCCGGCGTCGGCTGCAGCCTTTTCGATTCGGCGGTGCCGGTTTTCGTCACGGCAAGCGGTCCTTCAACGCCAGCTCCATTCCTGGCGCGCCAGCATCCTGCAGCTATGGTTAATGTGCAGTTAGCGCTTATGAGGCTGCGTTGACGTCGAGGTCCGGCAGCTAGGCGGAAACGCTCAGGCTGCCGGGATTTACGAGCGCATCCTGGGGCTGCGCCTCGACCTTGGCCTTGCGGCGCTCGCCCTCGCAGATCTCCGCCACCTGGGCCCAGCTCTCGCGGACGTTCCGAAGCGCCGCCAGGACATCTTCGCAGATCTCCACCGAATTGGTCGTGTTGATCCGCTGCAGGCGGACGAAGATCGTGTTGTAAAAGGCGTCGAGCGTATTGGCGACTTCGGCGCCGTTCTCGAAATCGAGGCTGGTCTGGAGGCCTAGGACTATCTCGCTGGCCTTGCGGGTCTGGAGGTAGCGGTCTTCCAGGCGATCCTCCTCGATCGCTTTGCGAGCCGAGGCCACAGCTCTGATCATGCCGTCGTAGAGGAGAACCACCGCGCGCACCGGGGCCACGGCTTTGGAGGCCTGGGCGTAGGCAGAGGCCGCCCGGGACAGATCGTTCATCTGGTCTTTCCCAACGCTCTTTTTCGCTTAGTCGTCGTCGTCGATGCCGAGCATGGCCCGCATCTGATCGATCATGGCATTGGCCTGGGCGATCGCCTGCTCCATGGCCGCGAAGCGTTCGAGCTGCGCTTGCTGGTAGAGTACAAGACGCGCGTCGATACGAGCGATCTGCTCCTGCAGCCGCATGTTCTCGCTGGCAATCTCTTCGAGCGCTGTCGTGAAGAGACCGTCACCGGGGCGGGTATAGGCATCGATCGACTGATAGAGCCGCTCGGCGATACCGAGCGAGGTCGAAACGTCGATCACTTCGCTCGGCGAGGACGGTGGAGCCGAGTAGGCGAGCGTCAGACCCTCGAACGCGGTGCCTGCATTGCCGATCAGCCGATTGCCGTCGATCGTGAAAACGGCACCGTAGCCGGCGACGGAGACACCAATGATGTTGCCGCTGGCATCCGTGCCGTCGATCGTGATCTGGAAATCGCCGAGGCTGAAAGGCCCGTCGCGGTCGATGATGGAGAGATTGGCCGAGTTGGCGCTGAAGCCGAATTCCAGCACCCCGCGCACCTGGTCTACGTTGCCGACCAGCGCGGCCTCCAGCTTGGTCGAGTCGATCGTCAGCTTGCTGTCGGCATCGAGATTGATGCCGATCTCGCGCAGCGACGAGAAGACGTTGCTGCCGAGGTTGCCGACGAAAGATGCCAGATCCTGGCTCATGCGCTGGCTGAGGCTGCGCATATTGTTGTCGCCGAACAGTACCGCGGTCTCGGAAACGGTGCCGTCGCTCGAGACCTCGCGCTGGCTGTCGATGAATTCGCGTACCGCATTATAGGCATCGACGAACTCGACGATCTTCTGCTGCGCGGCTGCGAGGTCGGCCTCGATTTCCAGGGTCACAGTCGTGCCCGGCTCCGCCTTGCGGAGGTCGAGCGTAACTTCGGGGATGATATCGGTTATCTCGTTGCTGTCGCGCGTAATCGGATCGGCGAAGCCGTCGATCTCAAGTATCGCCGGGAGCGCCGCCTGCAGCTCGTTGGTGAAGCTGGCGCCGTTGTCCGCGGACACACCGATCGCGCTCAACAGCGCGCCGCCGCTGTCGCCCGAGAGGGTCAGAGCCTTGTTGGTTTCGGTCGCGGTGAAGACTATCCGCGTGTCGTTGGCGCCGAACTTGATGGTCGAGGCGCGCACGCCGGTCGTGGAAGTCTGCGCGTTGATTGCCGTGACAATGTCGTTGAGGCTCATGGTCGCCGTAATGGCGAGATCGGCAGTCGTGCCACCGGCCACGCCGACTGTCAGCGTCTCGGTCACGCCGAGCGCGGCGGTCGCGTCGGCAACTGCGCCGCCGGCCACCTTGTGGGCCTGGGCGAGCTGCTGGACCGTGATGTCGTAGATGCCGGGCGCGGCCGAGTAGCCTGCGGTGGCGCCAAGGATGTCGCTCGCCGGGGTCGTCGAGCTGGAGCTGAGGAACGCCGCCTTGCTTTCGAAGACGTTACTGGCCGAGCCGCTCAGTCCTGGCGGCCTGCGCAGGCCGTCGACCGCCGAGCGCAGCGTGTCCAGAAGCGCGGTGAACTCGTTGACCGCTACTGTCCTGGCGTCGTTTTCGACGATGCGGTTCTCGAGACGCACGGCGGGAATGCGCTTGGCATCGACCAGCGCCTGTACCAGCGCTCCGGTATCGAGCCCGGAGAACGAGCCGGTGATGACCGGCTTGTTGCCCAAGAGGGTGATGGAACCGCCTAGACCCGAGATCATCTGAGCCCTTCCTTCAGTCCCTAGTATGTGAAGCCAAAGCCTTCAAATTTATTAATTATTCGGTAAATCAGGCGTTGGCGTCGACCTCGGGCTCGAGCCCTTCCACGGGTGCTGGCCTGCTATAGCTCTCGAGCACGTAGCTGCTCGGGTAGCGGGCCATCAGCTGACCGTCGTCCTGATCCATGATCTGGAACACGAAGCGCCCGGAAGAGAGATCCTGGTAGCTGGCGAGCGTAGACATCCGCTCGGGAATAGGCTGGCGCGGCGCGGAATTCGCCGGCTCGGCCTTTGCCGTTCCGCCCTGAGGCGCAGCGGCGTGGGCCATCTTCGAGTCGCCGGCAGTGCCGGCCTTGGCAGCGGTCGTGGCGGTTGCCAGGCCGGCTCCGGCCGCGGGGCTTATGACGCTGCTCATCGCGCTTACTCCCCTTGGCTGCCGAATTTCTAGTCAAAATACCTGTGGCGTCGGGGGGCGGAGGCTGTCCGCCCCCCGTGCCAGAGCC
>JBOHKJ010000312.1:0-11642 GCA_050728975.1 Kiloniellales bacterium
CTGTCGTGGACATCGACGGGGATGAGATGACCCGGATCATCTGGAAGATGATCAAGGACAAGCTGATCTTCCCCTTCGTCGACCTGCCGCTCGACTACTACGACCTCGGCATGGAGCACCGCGACGCCACCGACGACAAGGTGACGGTGGAGGCGGCCGAGGCGATCAAGCGCCACGGCGTGGGCGTCAAGTGCGCCACCATCACCCCCGACGAAGGGCGGGTCGAGGAATTCAAGCTCAAGAAGATGTGGCGCTCGCCCAACGGCACGATCCGCAACATCCTCAACGGCACGGTCTTCCGCCAGCCGATCATCTGTCAGAACGTGCCGCGCCTCATTCCCGGCTGGACCAAGCCGATCGTGATCGGCCGCCACGCCTTCGGCGACCAATATCGCGCAACCGATTTCATCGTCCCCGGACCCGGCAAGCTGACCATGACCTTCCAACCGAAGGACGGCGGTGCCGCGCAGTCCTACGAGGTCTTCGACTTCAAAGACCGCGGCGTGGCGCTCGGTATGTACAATCTGGACGAATCGATCCGCGGCTTTGCCCGCTCCTGTTTCAACTACGGGCTGACCCTCGGTTGGCCGGTCTATCTTTCGACCAAGAATACGATCCTCAAGATATACGACGGGCGCTTCAAAGACATCTTCCAGGAGATCTACGACAAGGAGTTCGCCGACAAGTTCAAGGCCAAGAAGATCACCTACGAGCACCGCCTGATCGACGACATGGTGGCGGCCGCGCTGAAATGGTCGGGCGCCTTCGTCTGGGCCTGCAAAAACTACGACGGCGACGTGCAGTCCGACACGCTGGCCCAAGGCTTCGGCTCGCTCGGCCTCATGACCTCGATCCTGCTGACGCCGGAAGGCAAGACGGTCGAGACTGAAGCGGCGCACGGCACGGTGACGCGCCACTACCGCCTGCACCAGCAAGGCAAGGAAACCTCGACCAATCCGATCGCCTCGATCTTCGCCTGGACTCGCGGCCTCTACTACCGTGGCACCTTCGACAAGTCCCCCGAGGTGGTGCGCTTCGCCGAGACGCTGGAGAAGGTCTGCGTCGATACGGTGGAGGCTGGCCACATGACCAAAGATCTCGCGCTGCTGATCAGCCCCGACCAGAAGTGGTTGACCACCGACCAGTTCATGGCAAAGCTTGACGGCAATCTGAAGAAAGCGATGGTCTGAACCATGCCGACGACAACACGACGGCAGGCGTTGGGCGCCGCCTTGGCGCTCCTGCTCTGTGCACTGACTCCTGCATCCGCAACCGCCCAAACGGACCGAGAGAACATGCTCATCATGGAACTCAAGGACGGCCCGGTGACGATTCAGCTCCTGCCCGAGGTCGCGCCCAATCACGTCAGTCGAATCAAGGAACTGGCGCGCGCCGGCTTCTACGACGGAATCGTCTTCCACCGGGTGATCGAAGGCTTCATGGCGCAGACCGGCGATCCCACGGGAACCGGAACCGGCGGCTCCGACAAGTCCGACCTCGACGCCGAATTCTCCGACGAGCCATTCACGCGGGGCACCATCGGCATGGCGCGCACCAGCGATCCCGACAGCGCCAACAGCCAGTGGTTCATCTGCTTCGAAGACACGCCGCATTTGAACGGCCAATACACCGTCTGGGGCCGCGTAATCGAAGGCATGGAGCTCGTCGACCAAATCAAGAAGGCACCGCGCGGCAGCGGCGGTGGGATGGTGACCGGCCCCGATCGCATAGTCAGCCTCAAGGTCGCCGCAGACGTTCCGCAGTAGCGCGAGATCGGCCGGATCATCGCGCGGATAGGCGGCATGGAACGCTTGATTCCCAACGAGCAGGCGCTGGTCCAGCTATGGGTCCAGCTGACCGACCTCGCGGTCCAGTACGGCCTCAGCCTGCTGGGCGCGATCCTGCTGCTGATCGCCGGCTGGGTCGTCGCCTCCTGGGCCAAACGTGCCGTATTGCGGGCGATGAATCGCACGACGCACATCGATGTCACGCTCAAGCCGTTCATCGCCAATGTCGTCCGCTACACCATATTGATCCTGGTGCTGGTGGCGGTGCTCGCACAGTTCGGCGTGCAAACCGCGAGCATCATCGCCATGCTGGGCGCGGCGGGCATCGCCATCGGCCTGGCGCTCCAGGGGACGCTTCAGAACATCGCCGCAGGCATGATGTTGCTGTTCTTGCGGCCGTTCCGCAGCGGCGACTATATCGATGCCGAGGGAATCGCCGGCACCGTCGACGAGATCGGCCTGTTCGTCACCGAAATGCGCACCGCGGACGGCGTCTACATCTCGGTGCCAAACCAGAGTCTTTGGAACAGCACGATCAAGAACTACACGCGGCTCCACACCCGGCGGCTCGACGTAACGGTGGGCATTGCCTATAGCGACGACATCGGCAAGGCACAAAGCGCTCTGATGGAGATGATCGCCGCCGATCGGAGGGTGCTGGACGATCCGGCACCCGAGGTCATGGTCATCGCCCTCGCCGACAGCTCGGTCAACATCAATATCCGCTGTTGGACCAGGACCGAAAACCATTGGGCCCTGCTGGTTGACACCAACAAGGCTGTCAAGGAAACGCTGGACGCCGCCGGCATCTCTATCCCCTTCCCGCAACGCGACATTCGTATCGTGAGCGACACAGCGCCGACCGGCGGCAATGCCGACAAGGGCGGAGAAAAAACTCCTCAAATGTGATTGGTTTTCCGCAGACGTGGCTACTGCGCGGCGAGATGTGCTAGCTCGACTTTGATCGCTTGCCGGGCGTGGACAGCGCAGTTAGTTCTCCGGTCCGCCATAGATGTCGAAGGGGAAGTATTCGTCGTTAATCCATTGATACGTCCCATCAGCTCGTATCTGGTCGATTGCTTGATTGAGAGTCTCTCGCAGTTCGCTGTCCGTCTTGCGAACGGCGATAGCGACTCCCCTCCCATGGTATCTTGCATCACGCCAATTGGGGCCAACGAACTCAAAGTCTGCCCCGTCTCGCGTTTTGAGGAAGCCCTCTAGTAGCATCACGGCAGACGCCATCACGAGGTCGGCGTGCCCGGCCGCTAAACTGGAGTTGGCCTCGTCCTGAGTGTCGAAGAGCTTGAGACTTACCCCAGGGAATGTATCGCGCAAAAGCCTTTCATGGAGCGTTCCCCGCTGGACGGCCACGCTCTTGCCAGAGAGCCCTTGTGGCGTGAACTCGAAGGTTGATCCTTTCTTCGCCACGAACTTTGACGCCATATGGTAGTATTTCTTGGTGAAGTCGACCTTCCGTTTGCGCTCCTCGGTGATCGACATCGAAGCGACGATGGCATCGTACTTCTTAGCGAGCAGGCCCGGGATTATTCCATCCCAGTCCTGAATCACAAACTCGCACTCGAGCTTCGCCGCCGTACAAAGAGCATTGGCGATGTCGACGTCGAAGCCGGCTAGATTGCCATTCGCATTCACATAATTGAACGGCGGGTAAGCTCCTTCCGTTCCAATCCGTACCCTGTTCGTCTCAGCCGTCTCGATTTCGGTCGACGGCGCACATCCGGCTATCGCCAGAGTGACACCTAGAGCGATCAGCGCCGCGGTCTTCACTAGAAATGTGTTCATTGTAATGATCTTTCCCATCATGGATGAAAATCCGTGCCGCATATCTGCTAGTTCTGGATAAGCCAGGCAGTCGACGCAGCCCGGACCCGCCGGCGCTACCTTCGCCGCTCGGGCTCCGGTGGCCGGCTGGCCGTTACCTCCAGATCCGTTATCAAGCCGTCGGCCAGGGAATATACCCAGCCGTGGACGTTGAGATCCTGGCCGCGCGCCCAGGCCTCCTGCACGAAGACGTCGGATGCGACGTTCCGCACCTGCCGAATGACGTTGAGCTCGCACAAGCGATTGAGGCGAGCACGCGAATCCTGGATCGCGTCGAGCTCGTCGCGGTGCTCGTGGCAGAGCTCGCGGATCGGGTGCAGCCAGTGGTCGACGAGACCGCGTCGCTTGCCGTCCACCGCCGCGCCCACGCCGCCGCAGCCGTAATGGCCCACCACCATGACGTGCTTCACCTCCAGTACGTCGACTGCGAACTGCAGAACGGAGAGGTAGTTGGCGTCCTGCGGCGGAGCGAGATTGGCGACGTTTCGGTGAACGAACAGCTCGCCTGGGTCGAGGCCCACGATCTCGTTGGCGGGCACCCGGCTATCGGAACAGCCAATCCACAGGTATTCGGGCGACTGCTGGCCTTCGAGCCGCTTGAAGAAGCCCCCGTCGGCGGCGACCATCCGCCCCGCCCAGGCGCGGTTGTTGGCTTTCAACTGTTCAAGCATGGGTGCTCAGGTGCCTGCAGTTCGGCTACTGCGCGGCGAGGCGCGTCAGCTCGGCCTCGATCGCCTGCAAGGCGCGCTCGGCTGCTGCACCGTCGGGACCGCCTGCCTGGGCCATGTCGGGACGCCCGCCGCCGCCCTTGCCGCCGAGCGCTACAGAGCCGGCGCGCACCAGGTCGACCGCGCTCACCCGGCCGGTGAGGTCGTCGGTCACGCCAACCACCAGCGAGGCCTTGCCTTCGTTGACGGCGAGCAGCGCCACCACGCCGCTGCCGATCCGCTTCTTGAGATCGTCGGCCATCGGCTTCAGGTCCTTGGCAGACACGTCGGTCAGCACCCGGCCGGCAAACGACAGGCCGTTGACCGCGCGCGCCTCGGGCGCGGCGGCGCCGTTGCCGCCGCCGGTGGCGAGCTTGCGCCGGGTCTCTGCCAGTTCCCGCTCGAGCCGCTTGCGCTCTTCGATCAAAGACGCGACGCGGCCCGGCAGCTCGCTGGGCGCGGCCTTGAGCGCGGCCGCCGTCTCGCCGACCAGGCGCTCCTGGCGGTTGACGTAGTCGAGCGCGGCTTCGCTGACCACCGCCTCGATGCGGCGCACGCCGGCGGCAAGCGCGCCCTCCGAGACTATCTTGAAGAATCCGATATCGCCGGTGCGCCTGACGTGGGTGCCGCCGCAGAGCTCGACCGAATACTGCTCGTTCCCCGTCTCCGGATCGTCGCCACCCATCGCCACCACGCGCACCTCCTCGCCGTACTTCTCGCCGAACAGCGCCAGAGCGCCGGCATGGGTCGCCGCATCGGGTGTCATGAGGTGGATCGCGACCGCCGCGTTGCGGCGGATCTTGCGATTGACCTCGCTCTCGACCATGCGAAGCTCTTCGGCCGAGATCGCCTTGGGATGGGAGATGTCGAAGCGCAGGCGGTCCGGCGCCACCAGCGAGCCCTTCTGCGTCACGTGCTCGCCGAGCTTGCGGCGCAGCGCCTGATGCAGCAGATGGGTCGCCGAGTGGTGTGCGCGCAACGCGGCGCGGCGCGTGCCGTCGACCCGCATCTCGACCGCGTCGTCCTTCTTGACGGCGCCGCGCGTCACCTTGCCCAGGTGAACGTGAAGGTCGCCGAGCTTCTTCTGAGTGTCGGAGACTGCGATCTCGGCGCCTTCGGCGGTAAAGAGCAGCCCGCTGTCGCCCATCTGGCCGCCGGACTCGCCGTAGAAGGGTGTCTGGTTCGCGAGCAGGGCCACCTCCTGGCCCGCTTCGGCGGCCGGCACCTCCTTGCCGTCGACGATCAGCGCCAGCACGCGACCCTCCGCGCTCTCGGTCTCGTAGCCGAGGAACTCGGTTGCGCCAAGCTTCTCGCGCAGGTCGAACCAGAGGCTCTCGGTCGCCGCCTCGCCGGAACCGGCCCAGGCCTTGCGGGCAGCGGCACGCTGGCGCGCCATGGCGGCATCGAAGCCGGCCTGGTCGACGCCGCGGCCCTGGCCGCGCAGGATGTCTTGCGTCAAATCAAGCGGGAAGCCGAAGGTGTCGTAGAGCTTGAAGGCCACCTCGCCGGAGAGCGCCTGGCCGGTGCCGAGCTTCGCAGTCTCCTCCTCGAGCAGCTTCATGCCGCGGTCGAGGGTCTGGGCGAAGCGCCCCTCCTCCAGCTTCAGCGTCTCGGCAATCAGCGGCTCGGCGCGCAGCAGCTCCGGATAGGCGGCGCCCATCATCTTGGTGAGAGCCGGCACCAGCTTCCAGATCATCGGCTCCGTGACGCCGATGCGGTGCACGTGGCGCATGGCGCGGCGCATGATCCGGCGCAGCACGTAGCCGCGGCCCTCGTTGGACGGCAGTACGCCGTCGGCGATCAGGAACGCGGTGGCGCGCAGATGGTCGGCGATGACCCGGTGGGAGACCGCGTGCGGGCCGTCGGGATCGACCCCCGAGGCCGCCGCCGAGGCCTCGATCAGGTCGCGCAGCAGGTCGGTGTCGTAGTTGTCGTGCTTGCCCTGCAGCACTGCGGCGATGCGCTCCAGGCCCATGCCGGTGTCGATCGAGGGCTTGGGCAGCGCGACGCGATTATCCGGCGCCAGCTTCTCGAACTGCATGAAGACCAGGTTCCAGATCTCGATGAAGCGGTCGCCCTCGGCCTCCGGGCTGCCGGGCGGGCCGCCGGGGATCTTGGGGCCGTGATCGTAGAAGATCTCCGAGCAGGGGCCGCAGGGGCCGGTATCGCCCATCGCCCAGAAGTTGTCGGAGGTCGGAATGCGGATGACTTTCGAGTCCGGCAAGCCGGCGATCTTCTTCCACAACCGCGCGGCATCGTCGTCCTCGGAGAAGACCGTGACCAGCAGGCGGTCCTTGGCCAGCCCGTACTCCTCGGTCACCAGCTTCCAGGCGAGCTCGATCGCCAGGTCCTTGAAGTAGTCGCCGAAGGAGAAGTTGCCGAGCATCTCGAAGAAGGTGTGGTGGCGCGCGGTGTAGCCGACGTTCTCCAGGTCGTTGTGCTTGCCGCCGGCCCGCACGCATTTCTGCGAGGTTGCGGCGCGCTTGTAGGGCCGGGTCTCGTTGCCGGTGAAGACGTTCTTGAACTGGACCATGCCAGCGTTGGTGAAGAGCAGCGAGGGGTCGTTGCGCGGCACCAGCGGCGAGGAGGGAACGACCTCGTGGCCGTGGCGGGCGAAATAGTCGAGGAAGGCGCTGCGGATTTCGTTGCCGGTCTTCATGCCAGTCTATGTAGAGCGCCCCGGGGCAAAAGGCCAGAGGAGCCGCGAGATTCGGGGGCCAGGCCCGGGCGGCGGCTCGTGTCATGGCTAGGGCTACGCGACAGGACGCGGCTGGCACTCTTGCAGCAGGCTGGCTCCATCGGCTACCACTGCGCCGCCATGTCCCTGCCCCTAACTTTCGGTTTCACGCGCGCCGTAGGCTTGGCGCCGCCGGCAGTGCTGGGCCTGCTGCTCGCGCTCGCCGCCCAGCCGGCCCAGACCCAAACTCAAACCCAGCCCCAGGGCCAGAACCAGGGCCAGACTCAAAACGAGCCGCCCGCAGACAGCGACAGCGACGACGGGGAGGAGCCGGCGCAGCGTTTCGAGGACTGGACCCTGCGCTGCGCCGCGCCGCCCGAACAGCCGACCGAGAGGGCCTGCTACCTGGTGCAGAACGTCTTCAACCGCGACAGCGGGCAGCGGCTACTGCAGCTGGCGATCGGTCATTTCGCGGTCGAGCGCAGGCTCGGCGCACTGATCACGCTGCCGCTCGGCATCCAGCTGCCGCCGGGGATCACCATAACGATCGACGGCAAGAATCCGCTCAAGCTCCAGGCCGAGCGCTGCCTGCCACACGGCTGCCAGTTCCAGCTGCTGCTCGACGACGCGCTGGTCGGACGCTTCAAGGCCGGCAACATGGGCGGGATCGCGGTCTTCAACCTCAGCAACCGCGAGGTCATGGTGCCCTTCTCGCTCAAGGGCTTCACCGCCGGCTTCAAGGCGCGGCCCGCCGCCAGCCCCTAGAGCCGGCGCCCGGGGGGAATATCGGCAGTGATCTCGGGGGGTCTGCCATGAAGCCGGACGCAGCCGGAAACCGGCGCGGGCAACGATGATCGGAACTCCCGACACCCCGGCGATCGACGGCGGCGTGGGGGAGGGCGCCGGCGCGGGCACCCCGGGCGGCGGCCTGCCGGCCTACCTGGCGACGCTGTTCCTCGGCGCCTTCAACGACAACCTCTTCAAGAGCGCCGCGGTGCTCTACCTGCTGTTCGAGCTGACCGACGAGAGCGGCGGCCCGGCCGAGACCGTCGTCACCATCGCGTCGGGGCTGTTCATCCTGCCCTACCTGCTGTTCTCGGCGACCGCCGGGCGGCTCGCCGACAGGTTCGACAAGACCCTGGTGATGCGGGCGGTGAAGGCGGCCGAGATCCCGATCATGGCGCTGGCCGCGCTCGCCTTCGCGCTCGGCAGCACAGCGCTGCTGCTGGCGGCGCTGTTCCTGATGGGCGCGCATTCGAGCTTCTTCGCGCCGGCCAAGTACGGCTGGATCCCCGACGCCCTGCGGCGCGAGCGGCTGGTCGGCGCCAACGGGCTGGTGGAGCTGGCGACCTTCACCGCGGTGCTGCTGGGCTCGCTCGGCGGCGGGCTGCTGATCGCGCTCGACGCCGGCATCCTGCCGATCCAGGCCGCGGTGCTGAGCGTGGCGGTGCTCGGCTTCCTCGTCAGCCTGCTGATCCCCAGAGCCGGCGCCCGGGCGCCCGAGCTGCCGGCCTTCGCCCCGCCGCTCGCCGAGACGGTCTCGATCCTGCGCGAGGTCTACCGGCGCCGCACGCTCTGGCTCGCCATCCTCGGCATCTCCTGGTTCTGGGCGCTCGGCTCGGTATTGCTCTCGCAGGTCCCGGCCTTCGCGCGTGGGGTCTTGGCCGGCGACGAGGCACTGGCGAGCCTGTTCGTCGCCTGCTTCACGCTCGGCATCGGACTCGGCAGTCTCGTCGCCGGCAAGCTGGCGATGGGCCAGGTGACGGTGAAGCTGGTGCCGCTGGCGGCGCTGGCGATGGCCTTCTTCTCCTGGCTGCTGTGGGCGAGCGGTGCCAGCTATCAGGGCGGCGTTGCGGCCGGCGGCGCGCTCGCCTTCCTCGCCGACAGCGACAACTGGCTGCTGCTCGGCGCCTTCATAGGGCTGGCGACGGCGGGCGGGCTCTACATCGTGCCGCTCAACGCCTTCCTCCAGGACCGGGCGCCGGAGCAGCGCCGCAGCCGCGTCATCGCCGCCAACGACATCGTCAACGCGGCGGCCATGGCCGGCGGGGCGGCGGTGGTCGCCGGCCTGCTGGCGCTCGGCGTCAGCGTAGTCGAGGTGTTCCTGGCGGTGGCGGCGGTCTCGCTGGTCGTTGCAGGCGTCATCTGCAGCCTGCTGCCGCAAGAGATCCTGAAGGGCGTGGCGCTGGCCTACTTCCGTATCGTCCACCGGCTGGAGGCGAGCGGACTGGAGAACGCGCCGCGCGCCGGGCGGCCGGCGGTCTACGTCGCCAACCACGCCTCGTTCCTCGATGCGGCGCTGCTCGCCGCGGTGCTGCCGGGACGACCGATCTTCGCCATCGACGTCGCCCAGTCCAAGCGCTGGTGGATCAGGCCGCTGCTGCATTTCGTCGACGCCTATCCGATGGACACGCGCTCGCCCTTCGCCATCAAGCAGCTCGCCCGCGAGGTGGCGAAAGGCCAGCAGCTCGTCATCTTCCCGGAGGGCCGCCTGACCTCGACCGGCAGCCTGATGAAGATCTACGAGGGCGCGGGCGTGGTGGCCGAGAAGGCCAAGGCCGCCATCGTGCCGGTGATCATCGAGGGCGCGACCTCGACGCTCTTCACCCGGCTCTCGGGCAAGCTGAAGCGCCACGCCTTCGCCAAGCTCAGAATCGCGATGATGCCGGCGCGCAAGCACTTGGCGCCGCCGGAGCTGAAGCCGCGCGAGCGCCGCCAGTGGCACGCGCTGAAGCTCTACGACGCGATGCGCGACACGCTGTTCCTCGGCGCCAACCGCCGGCAAACGGTGGTGGAGGCGGTGCTGGAGGCGCGGGCGCGGGAGGGCGGCGGCAAGACCGCGCTGGCCGGGCCCGAGACCAAGGACATGAGCTACACCCGGCTCGCGACCGGCACGATCGCGCTCTCGCGCCCGCTGGCGAAGCTGGCCGACAAGGGCAAGGCGGTCGGCGTTCTGCTGCCGACCGCGATCCCGACCGCGGTGACGATCCTGGCGCTGCTGTTTCGCGGGCGCCGCGCGGCGCTGCTGAACTTCACCGCCGGGCCGGCGGGGCTGGTCTCGGCCTGCCGCGCCGCCGAGCTGAAGGTGGTCGTCACCTCGCGCCAGTTCATCGAGCGGGGGAAGCTGGAGCAGAGCGTCGCCGGGCTGCAGGACGAAGGGCTGGAGCTGCGCTACCTCGAAGACATCGCGAAAGAGATCTCGTTTCCAGCCAAGATCGCGGCGCGCTTCAGGGCGATCTCCGCGCGCAGCATTCATCGGCGCGAGCGGGTCGACCCCGACGAGGCGGCGGTCATTCTCTTTACGTCCGGCTCCGAGGGCGAGCCCAAGGGCGTGGTGTTGAGCCACGGCAACCTGCTGTCGAACTGCCGCCAGGTGCTGGCGATGCTCGACGCCAACCCGGCCGACCGGGTGTTCAACGCGCTGCCGCTGTTCCACGCTTTCGGCCTGACGGGCGGACTGCTGATGCCGCTGGTGCTGGGCGCGCGCAGCTATCTCTACCCCTCCCCCCTCCACAGCAAGATCGTGGCCGAGCTGGTCTACGACAGCCAGGCGACGATCTTCTTCGCCACCGACACCTTCCTCGCCAACTACGCGCGCGTCGCGCATCCGTACGACTTCCATGCGATCCGCCACATCTTCGCCGGCGCCGAGAAGCTGCGCGAGGAGACGCGGCGCACCTTCGCCGACCGCTTCGGCAAGCGCATCTTGGAGGGCTATGGCGCCACCGAGTGCAGCCCGGTGATCGCGCTCAACACGCCGATGCACAACAAGGCCGGCAGCGTCGGCCGCTTCGTGCCGGCGCTCGACTGGCGCCTCGCGACGGTCGAGGGCGTGAGCGAGGGCGGGCGCCTGCAGGTGAAGGGGCCCAACGTGATGCTGGGATACCTGCGCGCCAGCAAGCCGGGGCAACTGGAGGCGCCGGAGGAGGGCTGGTACGACAGCGGCGACATCGTCCAGGTCGACGAGTCCGGCTACGTCACCATTCTCGGCCGCGCCAAGCGCTTCGCCAAGATCGCCGGCGAGATGGTTTCGCTCGCGGCGCTGGAGACCGCGCTCGCCGAGGCGCGGCCCGAGGCCGGCCACGCGGTGGTTTCGCTGCCCGACCCGCGCAAGGGCGAGGCGCTGGCGCTCTTCACCACCGACGCGACGCTCGACCGCGCAGCAGTCGCGGCGATCCTCAAGGACGCCGGCCTGCCGGAGCTGGCGCAGCCGCGCCGCATCGAGACGATGGAGAGCCTGCCGCTCACCGGCACGGGCAAGGTCGACCTGCGCGCGCTGAACGAGCAGGCGAAGGGGGAAGCGGAGGAGACGGGCGCGGCGGAGGAGACGGCAGGGGCCGAGGCGGAGAGATGAGGCGCGGGCGGCTGCCCGCGGGGCGTGGTGGGGAGGGGCGGCGGAGGGGGCCGATTGCGCGGCCTGGATTTGTGGCAGGAATTCTGGCAAAGCTGCCGAAAATGCCGGAACGGGCGCGGCGGCGAAAGTGCAAGTGAGACAAGGGCTTGCACCTGGGACGGCCGCAGCCGTCGGCGGGAATTTTGGCAGTGCCGCGAATTTCGAGAAGGCGAAAACGCAAGCGGGACAAGAGCTTGGCAAGGAATTATGGCAATCCGGAAGGCCCTTTCCTTGGT
>JBOHKJ010000313.1:0-2863 GCA_050728975.1 Kiloniellales bacterium
CTCCAGCACGACGGCGTTAATCGTTTCGAGGGCCGAAAAATCGAATAAAATCAGCAGATATAAAATAATAATCAAATTATATTAAATTTTATCTTTGATTATACTTACTTTTTTCTTGACAGCTTCATAGTTTTTGGCAAAATAGACCCAACAACACCCGAAACCGGGAGAACGAAAATGAGCAGCCTCCTTCGCACCATCGTCGCCGACCTGAACCGCTTCACCGCCGACGAGTCCGGAGCCACGGCGATCGAGTACGGCCTGATCGCTGCCCTGGTTTCGGTCGCCTGCCTCGGCAGCCTCTCGCTGCTGGGCGACGCCCTCGCCGGGGTGATGGACGCGATCACCTCCTCGCTGACCAACGCAACATCCTAGTCGACCGGCAGCCAGACGACCCGGCGGCGCCCTCAAGAGCGCCCCCGGACAGGGATCGAGGAATAGGGAACACGGCGTTCACCAGGACGCGGGACCGACAGCAAGAACCAAGAACAGCGCAGCCAAGGGCGGCGAAGCTGGCGGGAGCAGGCTCGCAAGAGCGGCTCCCGCCTCTTTTTCTGGCCCTGATTTCGCTCGCGCAACAACGGCGCAAATCCTCGGAACCAGACGCTTTTTCCGCTTGGCCGAGCGGGCAGATCGGCTAGGCTGACCGTCCCATGCCGCGCCGCCGCAAGACCAAGATCATCGCCACACTCGGGCCTGCCAGCTCCGATCCGGCGATTCTTCGCGCCCTCTTCGAGGCCGGGGCCGACGTCTTCCGCCTCAATTTCAGTCACGGCTCGCATGCCGATCATCGCCGCCGCATGGACGCGATTCGGGCCATCGAGCGCGAGACCGACCGCCCGATCGGGGTTCTGATGGACCTCCAGGGGCCGAAGCTCAGGGTCGGCGACCTTGAGAACGGTTCGGTCGAGCTCAAGGCCGGACAGGGCTATCGCCTCGACCTCGATCCTGCGCCGGGGGATACCAAGCGCTGCCCGTTGCCGCATCCGGAGATCTTCGCCGCGCTAGACGCCGAGGCCGAGATTCTGATCGACGACGGCAAGCTGCGGCTCGAGGTCGAAGACAAGGGCGACGACTATGCGAACTGCCAGGTTGTGGTCGGCGGCCGGCTTTCCAACCACAAGGGCGTCAACCTGCCGGGCGTGGTGCTGCCGCTCTCGCCGATCACCGACAAGGACCGGCGCGATCTCGATTTCGGACTGGGGCTCGGCGTCGACTACGTCGGGCTGTCGTTCGTGCAACGGCCGGAGGACGTCGCGGAAGCGCGCAAGCTGATCGCCGGACGGGCCGCCATCATGACCAAGATGGAAAAGCCGGCGGCCCTCAACCACCTGGAGGAGCTGGTCGAGCTCTCCGATGCGATCATGGTGGCGCGCGGCGATCTCGGCGTGGAGATGCCGGCGGAGGACGTACCCGGCCAGCAGAAGGCCATGATCCGCGCCTGCCGCCTCGCCGGAAAGCCGGTCGTGGTGGCGACCCAGATGCTCGACTCGATGGTCCATGCGCCGACGCCGACGCGCGCCGAAGCCTCCGACGTGGCGACCGCGGTCTACGACGGTGCCGACGCGGTGATGCTCTCCGCCGAGACCGCGGCCGGCGACTACCCGATCGAGGCGGTCACCATGATGGACCGCATCGCGTTCCGCACCGAGCAGGGCGACTTCTACCGCCCGCTGGTCTCGGCGCTGCATCCGGAGCCTGAGGCGACATCGGCCGACGCCATCTCGCAGGCCGCCGCCCAGGTCGCCGCCACCATCACAGCCGCAGCCATCGTCTGCTACACCACCTCCGGCTCGACCGCCGTCAGGGCGGCGCGCGAACGCCCGAACGTGCCGATCATTGCGCTGACAGCGAGCCGCGCCACCGCGCGTCGGCTGGCGGTGCTGTGGGGCACGCATTGCGTTCACACCGCCGACGTCTCGTCGTTCACGGAGATGGTCGCCAAGGCCTGCCGCATCGCCCGCGAGCAAAAGATCGCCAAGTCCGGCGACAAGATCGTGGTGACTGCCGGCGTTCCCTTCGGAACGCCGGGCTCGACCAATGTTCTGCGGATCGCCTGGGTGGAATAGTCCGCATCGGTTCCGCCGCGCAGGACCGAAAACGCCTGGCTCAAACGGGAGGGGTCGCCGGTTTAGGACCGTGGCCTGGCCGGAGCGAGGCCCAGGTGTAGAGAAGGAGCGCGCCCCAGATGCAGGCGAAGGTGACGCCGTGCGCCCGGGTAAAGGGCTCGCCGTAGGCGAAGACCGCCAGGAGCAGCTGCAGCGTCGGCGCGATGTACTGGAAGAAGCCGACGGTCGAGTAGTTGAGGCGCCGTGCGCCCGACGCGAACCAGATCAGCGGAATGGCGCTGACCGGCCCGGCCAGCAGCAACAGCACGACCTGGCCGAGATCGCCGGCCAGCAAGCTGGTGCCGCCGCCGGCCGCCTCGAGATAGACGAGATAGCCGAGCGCCAGCGGCAGAAGCAGTGCCGTCTCCACCAGCAGGCCGTCGACCGAGTCAAGCGGAGTCAGCTTGCGGATGAGGCCGTAGAAGCCGAACGCAAAGGCCAGCGTCAGCGAGATCCACGGCAGTCCCGAGACCTCCCAGGCGAAGGCGAGAACGCCCACAGCGGCGAGCGCGATCGCCAGCCAGCGGCGCGGCCCCAGGCGCTCGCCCAGCACCAGGACGCCGAGCAGAATGTTGACCAGCGGGTTGACGTAGTAGCCGAGCGAGATCTCGGTGATCCGCTCCACCTCCACAGCGTATATGAAGGCGCCCCAGTTGACGAACATCAGGAGCGTGCTGGCGCCGAGCAACAGCAGGGTCCGTCGCACCGTGAGCGCGGCGACGACGATGTGCCAGCGCCGCGCCAGCGTGGCAACC
>JBOHKJ010000314.1:0-10427 GCA_050728975.1 Kiloniellales bacterium
GAATGAAGGCGATGTCGATCTTCGGCCAGCGCTTCTTGATCTCTCGGCACAGCTCTTCGTCGTTGACGTTGTCGTTCATGTTGATGAGCGTGCAGTCGGGATGCTCGATGACGAAACCCGCATTCTCCCAATCCTGGTCGCGGGAACGAGCCGAGGGAACGCAGGTGATCGGTGTCTTTCCGGCAAGCAAGAAGGTCTCCCAGGAGTTGATGCGCCGGATGTTGTGGAAGCCAAGCTTACGCATCACCCGTTCGGTGGTCTGAGCGCGCATGCCCGGGTGGTTGTTATAGGCCGGAAGCAGGACCTGAATGTCGCGCGGAAACTGGTCTATCGAGGGAACGTGGAAGTGGTCCTCGTGGGAGTGCGTGATGAATAGCGTATGAACGTCGCGCACCACCTCTTGGGGTGGCACCTTGGCGCAGGGGAACTTCCAGGTCGAAAGATTGAAAACCGGTTCGTTGAGGATCCAGGGATCGCACAGGAAAGCGCCAAACTCGCCACGCATCTTCAGCGTCGCGTGCGAGATGAATTGGACTTCGAGGCTCTTCATGGGCGATCTCCGTATCTTACGATCGGCGGGCTAGCCCACCGCTACTCTGCCGCCAGCGGCAGGCGCTCGCCTAGCAGGCGCGCGACCGCGCCGGGCTGCGGGAAGCCGGGGTGCTTCAGGCCCTCGGCAACGGCATAGTGGAAAGGGTTCAGATACTCACGGGCGATGAAACTCGGCTCGGCCGCGTTGTTGAATCGGAAGTTGGCAGTCAGGCGCGCCTTGCTAGTGCCGTTGGTACCGGAGCGATGGACCAGAAAGGAAGAGAAGAACAAGGCGCTGCCCGCCGGCACGTCGACCTCGACGAATTCCTCATCGTCGATCTGCGCGGGATCGATCGAGAGCGGATAGTCCTTGGCCTCATCCTTGGCGAAGGGCAACAGGTCCCAGGCATGACTACGCGGGATTACCTGCAATCGCCCCATTTCGGGCTCGATCGGGACCAGCGGTAACCAAACAACGCAGCCGTCGAGGCTGCCCTGCATGTTCGACCATTCCTGGTGCGCAGGAAGGCGGTGATAGCGCTCGGTCCTCGCGAGGTGGGGCGCATGGAACCACACCAGCGGCCGGGCGCAGATTGCCGGGAATGCCAGACCGAGGATACGCAACGTATCGACGACAGCTGGCGCCACCGATAAGCGGTGCAGCGAGATCAGATGGTTGGTTAGCTTGGCCGCGCCGTGATAGCCGGCAAAGTCCTCGACGAAGCTCTCGGCCAGCAATGCGTCGAGGTCGGCGGCCGCCAGCTCCTCGGTGCCGGGAAAACGTCCGAGGCGCCGAGCCAGGAAAACCTGGGTCATCTCGTCAAGGATATCGCGGATCGCTTTCCGCGGAACAAGATCCGGTATGACGACGTAGCCCTCCTCGAGGTAGCGGCGCTTCAAGTCGCTCACTGCCCGCCTCCGGGTTTGACGAGATAGGCATAGGGTACGGTCGAAAAGGGGAACTTCCGCAACACCGGAACACCGCCCTTGTCGGCGAAATAGTCCTCGATTGCCTCTGCCTCGCCTTTCCAGGGCGGCATGCCATAGCCGTTGAAGGCGATGATGCCACCAGGCACTACCAACGGATAGAGATGCTCGAGGCCGATACGAGTCGGCTCGTAGAGGCCGATGTCGAAATAGAGCAGCGAGAGACGTAGGCCAAGGCTATCTGCGGCGAAGCGCGGCACGGTTTCGGAGATCTCGCCGTCGACGATGCGGCAGCGCTCGACACCCGGCAGCAGGTTGTCGTCGTTGTGGAGCGTGACTAGGCCTTGCGCCAACTCGGCATTGGAGACCATCTGTGTCAGCACGTGCTCGACCCAGGGTCGCGCGTCTCCGTCGCGCTCGCCGTAGCTGGCATAGCCGGCGAAATGATCGAAGCCGAAGGCCTTGCGCGTGCGGTCGCCTGGGCAGAAGGTCTCCAGCAGATTGGCCCAGGTGAAGAGGCCGGCACCGCGGAACACACCCAATTCGGCGACCGAACCGGGCAGGTCGACGATCAGCTTGAAGAGCTCGTAGTGGCCGAGGATTCGCGGCAGGTCGCGGCGCTGGATGAAGGCCGGCCAGCCGTGAAGGACGTCGCGGAGCGAAAGGCCGGCGCCGGCGATCAGACGCTCCAGCTCAGCCCAGTGCCGGTCGTTCTTCTCGTCGTAGCCGCGGCGGACCGTGCCGCCGAGCCGCTCGTCGTCGCGGAGCTCCATGACGGTCATCTAGACGGGGATTGGCTTAAATTGCGTTAAGTTAAGGACAATTGCCGGTGCTCGCCGCGGATCTCGGCAGCAAGGTCGCCGGCCTCCTCGGTCATAAAGCGCTGAAGGATCGACCAGCTTGGACCCTGATAGGGCTCGAGGAACGAAAGCTCGATCCCAGCGGCGGCGAAGACCTCCGGATCGTAAAGGTCGCGCCCGCCCGGCGCGTTGAGGTAGCGGGTTCCGCCGAGCGCCTTGACGATCGCCAGGATGCGGTCCTGGCCCCGCAAGGCGGAACCTATCTCCAGGCTGCTGGAGCGGATCATCTTGCTCCTGAGACCAAGCCTGGCGCAGCTCTCCCGCAGGCTATCCTCGAGCCAGTCGACCAGCGAGCCACCGAGCACCCGGAAGCAGGCCGGCAGCGCCTCGGCAGGACGGCCGAGCGACGGGAAACGGCGGCAGGCCTCGGCGAAGCGCTGCTGGGCATCCTTAGCGAAGCCGAGGTCGCGGATCGCCACCTCTTGCGGCGCTTTGTCGATCGGCAGCGTCAGCCACTGGGCTTCGCCGGTTGCATCGGGCAGGCGATTGCGATGGACCCAGCCGCGGCGCGGAAACTGCACGCAATCGTAGAGAACGAAGTGATCGCATTGGGCAAAGAGTCGGAAATAGCCGGCATAGGGAAAGAAATAGGGCTGCATGATCGCAACGGTGGTCATGCCCGAGCCTCCAATGCTTGCGGTTTCGGCAGGTCGCGCGCCGTCGTAGCGCTCCGCCGAGAAGCGCACCAGCGCTGCCACATCTCGCGATAGGCGCTCTCCACCTCGCCGGTCAGCAGCCCCGGATCGGCAACGCCGGTGGCAAGGAAGCGCGGGCGGATCTCGCGACGCAATTGGGTGAGACGCTGGGGGTTGGTGGCAAGCGCGGCAGCCTTGGCGATGTAGCCTTCGACGTCATCGGCAGCCAGTTCCTCGTCGAGCGCCATCGCCTCCAGAATTGCCGAACCGTTGCGCGACACCCACCGGTCGCCGCGCAGCGCCACCAGCGGCAGGCCCATGTAGAGCGCCTCGATGGTCGTAGTGCCGCCATTGTAAGGAAAGGGGTCGAGCGCGATATCGACGCGGCCGTAGGCTTCGAGATAGTCCTTGTGCTCCGAGGGGCCCTCGACGATCAGGCGCTCGGCGGTCACGCCTAGCTTGCCAAAGGCCGCCGCGGTCGCCGCCGCGGTCTTCGGTTCTCCAAGCGCGATCGACTTCAGGAACAGCCGCGAGCCTGGTACTGCGTCCAGCAAGCGGCTCCAAGCCTGCATCACCCCTGTCGTCACCTTGGTGATATTGTTGAAACAGCCGAAGGTGACACTCCCAACCGCCAGACAAGGCGACTCAGCCACCGGCGGCATATAGCGAGGTGGGCAATAGCAGGACGGCAGGCGCGGCAGATCGTAGACTGCCTCCGTCATATAGCGGCGCTGCGCTTCGGGCACATAGCCGGGCGTGGCGAAGATGTAGTCGATGGTCTTCATGCCGGTGGTGTTCGGGTAGCCGAGCCAGGAGACCTGAATCGGCGCCGGCTTCAGGCCAAAGATCGGGAGCCGGTTGTTCGCAGTGTGACCGGCGAGATCGACTAGGATGTCGATGCCATCGGCGCCGATCGTCTCCGCAACGTCCTCGTCATGCCAGCCAACGATCCAGCGCCAGTGATCGGACAGACCCCTCAGGCGCTCGGTCATGTCGTCGGCGTTGTCGACCTCCGCGTAGCAGAAGACCTCGACCTTACTGCGGTCGTGGGCGGACAACACGCCCTCGATAAAATATGCCGACACGTGACGCTTGAAGTCCGGCGAGACGTAACCGATTCGCAGTCGGCGGTTGGGATCGGGCGTGTTGGCGAAGCCCTGGCCTGTCGGCGCCTTGTCCCAGACCTCGCCGAAACGGCGATGGGCTTTGCCAAGCTGCTCCAGCGTCACACCCTGCATGTAATTCATGGCGAAGAGGATGTTCGACTGGGCGTTTGAATAGTCGGGCTTCAGCACCGCCATCTGGGCAAAGCATTTGATCGCGTCGTTCACTCGGCCCTGTCCGCTCACAGCAATGCCGAGGTTGTTCAAGCTCATGCCGTCGTCGGGCTCGAGCGCCAGCGCGCGACGGATGACGGCCTCGGCATCGGCGAAGCGCCCCTGGCGCGCCAGAAGAGCGCCGAGATTGCGCAAGGGCTCGACCAGGTTCGGTTCGCACTCGATGGCCCTGAGGTAGAGCGCCTGCGCCTCTTCGTCGCGATTGAGGGTTTGCAGCACGCCGGCGAGATTGGTGAGCAGCATCGCGCTATCCGGCCGTCCTTCGATGGCTTGGCGTAGGGTCTGCTCGGCCTCCGCGAAACGGCGCTGGCCGTGCAGGATGTTGCCCTTGTTGTTCAAGGCGTCGACCGAGAGCGGATCGAGCTCGAGGGCCTTGGCGCAGGCAACCAGCGCGTCGTCGAAACGGTGCGCCTTTTTCAGCGCCACGGCGAGGTTGTTGTAGGCCTCGACATAAAAGGGTCTGAGGGCGATCGCCTGCTCGAAGCTGGCGATTGCGGCTTCGCTCTCGTCCAGCTCTTCAAGCGCTAAACCGAGATTGTTAGCCGCTTCCGCGTAGGCTGGCTTGAGTGCTAAAGCCTGCCGGAACGCCTCCGCCGCGCCTTCATACTCGCCGAGCTCGCGCAACCCGTTGCCGAGCGAGAGGCGCGCTTCCGCCCAGTCTTGCCGGGCTTCGCACGCACGCAGAAAGGCCGCGGTCGCGCCCTCGCCGTCGCCGCTGTCGAGCAGCAGGTTGCCGAGGTTTACCTCAGCCTCGGGGAAGACCGCCTGTAGCTTGAGCGCCGCGCGGAACGCGGTCTCTGCGGCGTCAGGCCGAGCGGCAGCGACAAGCGCGACACCGTGATTGTAGTGCCCCTCCGCAAAGGCAGGCCCCTGCTTCAAGGAGTCGCTTATCAACTCGGCCGCCTCGGCGAAGCGACCGCCCTGCAGCTCGAGCAGTCCCAGATGGTAGAGCGCGTCGCACTGGCGCGGCGTTTCAGCGAGGATCGCGCGATAGGCCCGCTCCGCCTCGACGAGTTGACCCTGTTCGTGGAGCGCGAAGGCAACCTTGAGCGCCGCAACGGAGCTTGCCGAGACAGGTGCGCCCTTGCCGGCCTTGGCAGCACGGCGGCGTTGCTGGCGATTCATGCGACCGCGCGCCCATGGAAGCGCGCGATCGCGCCGTTGGCGGAGAATCGGACAAAGTAGAGCAACGGAACGGAACTCCTCGCGGCGAACGCGAGGAGCCATTAACGCATAAGTATCCCTAACGAAAGATTGCCGCCGGAGCTCAACTACGGGCGCGCAAACCGAGCCGGTCGGCGTCGTAGACCTGGTTGCGGATCGCTTCCCACCAAGGGCGGTTGGCGCGGTACCAGGCGACCGTCTGGTGCAGCCCCTCCGCGAAGGGCCGGCCGCCGGCCCAGCCCAGTTCGAGTTTAGCCTTGGAGCAGTCGATGGCATAGCGCAAGTCGTGGCCCGGGCGATCGGCCACAAACGTGATCTGCTCGCGGTGGCTGCCCTGCAGGCGCGGTTCGAGCCGATCGAGCAAGTCGCAGACCGCCTCTACCACGGCAAGGTTCTGGCGTTCCGCCTCGCCGCCGATGCAGTAGGTCTCACCGAGGCGCCCACGCCTCAACACCAGCTCTAGGGCGGCACAATGGTCCTCGACATGGAGCCAGTCGCGAACATTGGCGCCCTCGCCGTAGACCGGCAGCGGCCGCCCGAGGAGCGCATTGGTGATGACCAGCGGGATCAGCTTCTCTGGAAACTGGTGCGGCCCGTAGTTGTTGGAGCAATTCACCAGGAGCGCCGGCAAGCCATAGGAGTGGTGCCAGGCACGCACCAGATGGTCCGCCGCGGCCTTGGAAGCCGCGTAAGGCGAGCGCGGATCGTACGGCGAGGCCTCGCTGAACGGCGGGTCCTGGAGGCCGAGGCTGCCGAAGACCTCGTCGGTGGAAATATGGAGAAATCGGAAGCGGTCGCGCGCGGTGCCCTTGAGGCCATCCCAATGGGCAAGCGCGGCCTCCAACAGGCGCCAGGTGCCTTCGACATTGACCGAGACAAAGGCTGCCGCATCGATCAGCGAGCGATCGACGTGACTTTCGGCAGCGAAATGGACCACGGCGCGCGGCTGGGCCTCGGCGAAGAGCGCAGCAAGCATCGCGCCATCGCGGATGTCGCCGACCACCAAGCGCTGATTGGGCGAGTCCGGCAGATTTTCGCGCCGACCGGCGTAAGTCAGGAGATCGAGGGTCACCACGGCCTGCCCGGCCGCCGCTTGGCGGCGGACGAAGCACGAGCCGATGAAGCCGGCCCCGCCGGTCACCAACAGCGGTCGCTCGCTCGCCTGTTGCGCCATCGCCTGGACGTTCCCCTGGGGCCGCGAGAATAGCGGTACCGGCACGGCCCGACCACTGGGTAAAAACTTCCCCCGGCAGCGGCCTGGAAGGCGTCCCGGCAGGATTGCCCTTTTGGATGGGTCGCTCGAGTTTTCGTTTTTCCAAGCCATGTCAGCAAATTAGGACAAATTTTTCGATCTGGCCCGGGGCTTGCAACGAGAGCCGCGGACACTCGACTTGCGCGTCGCAGGCGCGCCGGACTGTCAGCCAGGGAAAGGAGTAGATCCATGGCCCTTATTGCGCCTCAAGAATTCCGCGACGAGCTACTCGCCGCGCGACCGAGCCGCATGGTCGTCATGCTGTTCGACCAGGCGATTTCAGCTCTCGACGACGCTGTCGCAGCGATCGCGCGCAACGACATCGAAGAGCGCTGCCATTCGGTCAATACGGCGATCGAAGTTATTGGCACGCTTTACGAAGCGCTCGACATCGATGCCGGGCACCAAATTGCCTTTGACCTCGGCAGCCTCTACAGCCACCTCATGGGCCGCATGCTGCGTGTCAGTATGACCAATGACGCCGACATCGCCCGCGAAGTCATCGCGTCGCTGAAACCGCTGCGAGAGGCTTGGCAGAAGGTCGATGAGCTGGTGGCCAGCGGCCGCATCTCCACGGCCTCGAAGGCAAGCGAGCCTGCGTTCGACGACGAGACGCTGCTGCAGACCAACGCCGCCTGACACGTCATAACCGAATGAGAACGGTTGGGAGCGGACGCGCCAAGTCGTTCGGCCGCGCCGACCGCTCCGGTCACGCCCTTTCGAGAAAGATCTGATCAAACGGCCATGCGCAGCCCGATTCTCGACCTGATCGCAGCGAATCACACGCCTTCGAAGGTGGCCGCAACCGACAAGCGGGCCGACAGTGGCGACTCTTTCTCGCTGTTCCTGAAGGATAACGCCGCTGCCGACGAGCGGCGGTCGCGGGCCTCGCCGCAGCGCCAGGAGGCGCGATTAACTGAGGCACGCGAGCGACCGCCCGCCGTGGACCGGCGGGAGCGCGACAGCAAGGGCCTCGCCGAGGCCGAGAACGCACACCGGCGCAGCGAAGAGCTGGCGAGGGAAAAGCCCGCAGCGGACTCTGAGGTGGCGGCAGCATTCGAGCAACCTGTGGCAATCACCGACGATCGAGCCGAAACCGCCCAGGCGACCGACGACCTTGACGCGAGTCCAGTCGAGACGAACGATCCCAAGGCCGCGGCCACGCCCGTGGACCCCACCTTCGGTGCCGCACTGGCGCTGGTCGGCGCCCCGACCCAGGCTCCCGCCATCGACACGAAGACGGTGGGTATGGCGGCAGTCCGCGCGACTGCAGTCACAGAGGCTGACAGGACTGCCCAATCGGTCCAACCCGCCAAGACAGTGACACCAGTGCCGCAGGTTCCCACTCCCGACAGCGGCTCGGCCGCGATCCCGACTGCGGCCCAGCAGGACGCAATGGTGCAGGCCAAAGCGCCCATGGCCGTCACCGTGGCGAACCAAGATCCGTTCTCCAAACCCGCGGCGGCACCGGTCATCGAGGAAGCGCAGGCGATCCCGAGCGAACCCGGTAAGTCCGTAGCTATGCCCCCCGCCACGACAGCCAAAGTTGCGAGTGACGTCGTCGCCGGCTCGCCGATGGCGAGCATACCGGTCTCCCAGGCGATCGCCGGTCAGGGAAAGCCGGCCACCGCCGAAATGCCGCGCTCTGACGTCCGGAATCAGACCAGGGTCGACACCGCGCCGGTTGAGGCTGGCAGCGACGATTCGACGACGCCGACCCAGACCGCACGCGCGGTCCCCGCCCCCGCCTCCGCTGGTCTCGAACGAAACGGGGTGCCGCGACAGGACGCCCATGACGGCTCGGGATCGTTGAGGGCCAAACCTTTTGCGAGCGAGCCGCCCATTACCGTCGGGCACAGCCCGATTGCAGCCAGTGGCTTCGTGCAGGCGCTCGAGCGCGCTCAGCCCCATGCCAATCTTGGGTTGGCAGCAAGCGGGCTGGACCCGAGCGAGCAGATTGCAGTCCAGGTGCAGCGGGCGCTCGGCGCGGGCAGCGACCGCATCTCTATCCACCTCCACCCTGCCGAGCTTGGGCGCATCGAGGTGAAGCTGGATATGAGCGGCGACAATACACTGCGGGTGGCGGTCTCGGTCGACAAGCCTGAAACGCTCGACCTACTGCAGCGCGACGCCCGTAGCCTGGATCGTGCACTTCAGGATGCCGGAATCAAGACGGACAGCGGCAGCTTGAGTTTCGATCTCCGCCAACAGGCCGACAATCGTCATCTGGGACGTCATCAACCGGCGCAAACTCTCGCGTTCGATAGCCCAGACAACGATCGCGAGCGGTCCACTCCGGCGCTGCCAGCCAACCAGCGTCAAACCTGGCACGTCGGCAACGTCGACCTCCACGTCTGATCGAAGCGGCAATCGAGGAACAGAGATTATGGACGTCGGATCGATCAATGGTGTCGCCTTCAAGGAAACCACGAGCAATGCGCTCGGGGGCACGACCAGTCTCGCCGAGAACTTCAACAACTTCCTCACCCTGCTGACGACCCAGCTGCGTCACCAGGACCCGCTGTCTCCGCTCGACACCAACGAGTTCACACAGCAACTGGTCAGCTTCTCGGCTGTCGAGCAGGCGATCAATACCAACAAGAAGCTCGACGCGATGCTAGCCCTTCAGGGTGGCAATCAGCTGAGTGCCGCGGTCCCCTATATCGGCCGGGACATCGAGGCGGAGAGCCCACTGTTCATGCTGCAAAATGGCAGCGCGACCATCACCTATGGATTCGCCGCGACCTCCGCCGAGACCACCATCACCATTGTCGACGACGAAGGCCACACGGTCCGGACGATTACCGGCGAGACCGCAGCCGGCTTCCATAAGCTGGTCTGGGACGGCAAGGACGACCTCGGCAACGACCTCCCAGAGGGAATCTACCGAGCCAACGTGGTCGCAGTGGACGCCGAAGACAAAACTATCTCCACAGTAACCGGCACGATCAGTCGCGTGACCGGTGTCGAGCTGCAGGACGGACAGTTGACGCTTCTCATGGGCGAACTGCCAATCCCCTTCGAAAAGGTGGTCGCTGTCACGGAACCGAAGGTCGAGTCATAGCGCTCGCGCGGCCGCCATATCGCCGCAGGCGGGCGCAGAGAAGGTTAAAGCGGATCCGGCTCCTTGCCCTCCGGGCGGAGCCGAGCAGAAGAGGAGAGAGCAATGAGTCTCTACGGTGCAATGTTCTCCGGCGTGTCCGGACTGGCCGCGCAAAGCCAGGCGCTCGGCATGATCTCGGACAACATCTCCAATATCAATACGGTGGGCTACAAGGGTGCTGTCGCACGTTTCGCGACGCTGGTCACTCAGTCGCCCACGATCAGCACTTACACGCCTGGCGGCGTACTTTCGTCGCCGTTACAGAAGATCGACCAGCAGGGCCTGCTTCAGGGCTCGAGCAGCAAGACCGATGTCGCGATCGCCGGCAATGGCTTCTTCGTCGTTCATGAGGCGCTTACGCCGGGGCCAGGCACCGACTATCTCGTCACTCGCGCCGGATCGTTCCGCCCTGACGAGGCAGGAAACCTGGTCAACTCGGCCGGCTATTTTCTCCAGGGATGGCAGTTCGATGCCGCGGGCAACCTGCCAGTCAACACCTCAGTGCTGTCTAGCTTGACCACCATCAACATCTCGAACCTCTCCGGCTCGGCCCGCGCCACCACCGAAATCGACCTCGGTCTCAACCTGCCGTCGACGGCCGCCGTCAACGACACCCAC
>JBOHKJ010000315.1:0-3411 GCA_050728975.1 Kiloniellales bacterium
GATCCGGGCCACATCGTCACGCCGGCCGCCGCCGGCGCCGGAGGGGCCAAGGTCGAGAAGGAAAAAGACGTCTACGAGATCACGCCCTCGGGCAACGCGGTCATCGTCGAAGAGCAGATGATCAAGGCCGCGGAGACCCAGAACCACTACCAGCTCATCACCAACCTCTATCGCAAGCACAAGGAGATGCTCCGGCTTGCGGTGAGCGGCGGGCAATAGCGGGGAGGGCAGGGCCGATGGATCTCAGCAAGTCGCTCAACATCTCGGCTGCCGGCATGCGCGCCCAGGGCACGCGGCTGCGGGTCATCTCCGAGAACATCGCCAACGCCGACTCGACCGCCCAGGCGCCGGGTGCCGCGCCCTACCGGCGCAAGGTCGTCAGCTTCGGCCAGAGCTTCGACCGCGAGCTCGGCCTCTCGACGGTTCACGTCGCCGGCATCCACAGCGATCGCAGCGACTTCAAGCGCTCGTTCCAGCCCAACCATCCGGCGGCGGACGAGAACGGCTACGTCCTGATGCCGAACGTGAGCACTCTGCTCGAGATGGCCGACATGCGCGAAGCCCAGCGCAGCTACGAGGCCAACCTGAAGATGATCCAGACCTCGCAGGCCCTGTTGCAGCGTACCATCGATATTCTGCGCTAGGGACGAGGTTTCCGGGCGCGCCAGGAAGGCGCCGCCGCACGTTTCGAACGGAGACGGCCAGGACGGCCAACCGCAAGGGTCCCGAGCGACCCGAAGGGAAGGACGTTATGCCCGTCAACTTCAACGACGCGCTCGCCGCCTACAGTCGTGTCGCCAGGCAGCAGACGCTGCCCGGCATGGAGCCGCGCTCGGCGCCCAAGGCCGACTTCGCCGGCATGCTGGAGGACGCGGCGAAGAACGTCGCCGAGACCCTGCACGAGAGCGAGCGCCAGTCGATCCGCGCCGCCGCCGGCACCGCCGACATCAACGAGGTGGTGGCTGCCGTCTCGCGCGCCGAGATCACGCTGCAGACCGTGGTGGCGGTTCGC
This sequence comes from Kiloniellales bacterium, assembly GCA_050728975.1. Taxonomy (GTDB): domain Bacteria; phylum Pseudomonadota; class Alphaproteobacteria; order Kiloniellales; family JBOHKJ01; genus JBOHKJ01. The sequence goes on from JBOHKJ010000315.1 coordinate 1,013, forward strand.
GACAAGGTGCTGCAGGCCTACCAGGAGATTCTGCGCATGCCGATCTGAGGATTGCAGCCGGCTCCTCCCGCCGGCCGCTTCTCCTCGCGCGCAGTCCTTCCCCCCTCAGGCCCCCTTAGCACTCGATCCGATGGAAGCCACCGACGTCATCGAGGTTTCGCGCGAGGCGATCCTCATCATGCTCAAGATCGGCGCGCCGATCCTGCTGCTGGCGCTGGTGGTGGGCCTCGTCATCTCGCTGTTCCAGGCGCTGACCCAGATGCAGGAGATGACGCTCTCCTTCGTACCGAAGATCATCGTCATCTTCTTCTCGATCATGCTGTTGATGCCCTTCATGTTCGCGACCCTCGACGGCTTCACGCGGAGCCTGATGGATCGCGTCGTGGCGCTCGGCTAGGCGGCCGGCCATGCTGGCGGAGCTGCTGCCGGCGGAGATCTTCGTCGTCCTGCTGGTGTTCTGCCGGGTCGGCGCTGCCTTCATGCTGCTGCCGGGCGTGGGCGAGCCCTTCGTCTCGCCGCGGGTGCGGCTCGCGATGGCGCTGCTGGTGTCGCTCCTCGCCGCCCCGGTGGTGCGCGGCGGATTGCCGGCCCAGCCCGAGAGCGGCGCAATCCTGGTGCTCCTGATCGCCGGCGAGGTGATGATCGGCCTGTTTCTCGGCGCGCTCACCCGCTTCTTCATCGCCGCCATGAACACCGCGGGCATGGTCATCGCCTACATGAGCTCGCTCGCCAACGCCTTCACCAACGATCCGACCGCCAACGAGCAGGCCTCGATCGCCGGCGCCTTTCTCTCGCTGGTGGCGATGCTGGTGGTCTTCGCGCTCGACCTTCACCACCTGCTGCTGAAGGCGGTGATCGACAGCTACCTGCTATTCGTGCCGGGCGAGATGCCGCCGGTCGGCGACTTCGCCGACCTCGTCTCCACCACGGTCGCCAAGACCTTTCTGCTGGCGCTCCAGATCGCCGCACCTTTCATCGGCGCCGGCTGCGTCTTCTATCTCGGGCTGGGCCTGCTCGCGCGCCTCATGCCGCAGGTCCAGATCTTCTTCATCGCCATGCCGCTGCAGATCGCGCTCGGGCTCGTCGTGCTGTTCGCCGCGCTGCCGATCGCCATCCAGTGGTTCGTGCGCGGCCTGACCGATACGCTGCGCATCTTCACCGGCTTTCCGTGAGCTGATCCGGCGCGCGCGCGATGGCCGAAGACCAGGACGACTCGCAAAAAACCGAAGAGCCGACGCAACGGCGCCTGGACGAGGCGCGCGAAAAGGGCCAGGTCGCGCAATCCCAGGAGGTTTCGCACTGGCTGATGATCCTCGCCTTCACCATCGTCGTCGGCTTCATGGCGCAGTCGCTGGTGGTCGACCTGGGGCAGACCCTGGTGCCGCTGATCGAGCAGTCCTACGCCATTCGGCTCGATCGTCCGGCCGTGAACGGGCTGCTGGCGGACACCGCCTGGCGGCTCGCCGGCACGCTGCTGCCGGTGATGGGAATCCTGCTGGTGGCGGCGGCGCTTGCCGGCATCGTTCAGAACGGCTTCCTGCTGTCCGGCGAGTCGGTGACGCCCAAGCTGGAGAAGCTCTCGCTCCTCAAGGGCCTGAAGCGGCTCTTCTCGCTGCGCTCGATCGCCGAGTTCGTCAAGGGCATCGCCAAGCTCGCGATCGTCGCCGCGGTGATGGCGGCGATCCTCTGGCCCGAGCGCAACGCCATTCCCAATCTGGCGACGCTCACCGCCGGCCAGTTCCTCGAGGTGCTGCGCAGCCTGTCGTTCCGCCTGCTGATCGCGGTCCTGTCGGTGATGACCGTCATAGCCGGCCTCGACTATCTGTTCCAGAAGCTCCAGCACCTGAAGCAGCTCCGCATGTCGAAGCAGGAGCTGAAGGACGAGTTCAAGCAGACCGAAGGCGACCCAACGGTGAAGGCGCGCCTGCGCCAGATCCGCACCGAGCGCGCGCGGCGTCGCATGATGGCCGCGGTGCCGGAGGCCGACGTCGTGGTCACCAACCCGACCCACTACGCCGTCGCGCTCAAGTACGAGGCGGCCTCGATGGAGGCGCCGAAGGTGGTTGCCAAAGGCGCCGACTTCGTCGCCCAGAAGATTCGCGAGCTCGCCCGGGAGAATAAGGTGCCGCTGGTGGAGAACCCGCCGCTTGCCCGCGCGCTCTACAGCACCGTCGAGCTGGAGCAGGAAGTTCCGCCCGAGCACTACAAGGCGGTGGCGGCGGTCATCAGCTACGTCATGCGGCTCAAGACCAAGGGCCGCACCTCCGGCCGTCCCGCCTAGTGTCCCGAATCCGAAGTTCGCTCGATTTCGCGGCATGGCTCCGTAGCGAGCATCGGATTCGAAGGACACTAGCAAGTCTATGAATCTAGTGTGGTTCGGTTCGGAAGTTCTCTTACGG
>JBOHKJ010000316.1:0-1509 GCA_050728975.1 Kiloniellales bacterium
TCGCGGTGGCGCCGCTGTCGTCCTTGACGAACCGGCGGAAGGTGCTCATGGAACGTTCCCCCATGATATTGAAGCGACGCGTCGACTTTGCCTTGAATTCATTAATAAAAAGTATAACGTCGGAACAGCACGTTGCTTTTTAGCCGAAAGACAAGATGTATCAATATTAACCAAGAGAAGGTGTTGGAGGTTTACTTTGATACCTGTTGATCGACTGTTGCAGAGCAGACTGACGAGTGCGCGTGGAGAAGCGGCAGCGCGAGAGATGTCGCAAAAGAACATGAGATCGCCGGCGATCGTCACCAGACGCATCGCGAGCGCGATCAGCATGCCGGCCTCGCGATCGAGGCTGCCTTGAATCACCATGATCAGCGCTGCCTCGCGAATCCCGAAGCCGGCCAACGACGAGCCGGGCGTCACGGGGGAGCGGCGTCAGCACCTCGCGAAATGATCGGCATGGCGACCTTCCTCGGATCGCGCGGATCAGGCGACCCGCGCCGACCGCTTCGCCTGCTGCCGCGCCGGGGGCCGGGTCGCGGCGCTCGGCGCGAGCGTCTCGTCCTGGCGGGCCAGGAGCTTCTCCAGGAGGCGACGGTTGACCGAGATCAGGTCGGCGACGATGCCGATCAGGGCGGTCAGCACGCCCATGCCCATGAGCAGGGCGCAGAGGATCACCGACTGCAGGTGGCCAGCACCCTCGCCGATCCAGACGAAACTCAGATAGCGCAGGCCAAGGACGAGGCCGGCCGCGAACACCAGGGCGCCGATGCCGACGAAGAAGCGCAGCGGCTTGTAGGTCGCGAAGCTGCGGATGATGGTGGCCGCGGAGCGCAGCAGGTAATCGGGCAGGTTGCGCACCAGGCGCGAGGGTCGAAGGTCCGGATTGGTGCGGATCGGGACCGAGGTCACCGCCATGTTCTTGCGCCCGGCGGCGATTATCGTCTCGAGCGTGTAGGTATAGTCGCCGTGCACGTGCAGCCGCTGGGCGGCCTCGCGCGAGAGGGCGCGAAAGCCGCTCGGCGCGTCGACCACCGTGGTGCGCGACGCCATGCGCACCGCCATGGAGCCGAGCAGCTGCAGCGCCTTCTTGGTGCGCGAGAAGTGCGGCGTGTCGAAAATCGGCCGGGCGCCGATCACCAGATCGGCCTCGCCGCTGAGAATCGGCGCGGTGAGCTTGGGAATGTCGTCGGCGCAGTACTGGTTGTCGGCGTCGGTGTTGACGATCACGTCGGCCCCGGCGCGCAGCGCGGCCTCGAGGCCGGCGGCGAACGCCCGCGCCAGCCCTTGATTGCGGCCGAGCTGGACCAGGTGGTCGACGCCCCCCGCCTTGGCCACCTCCACCGTGGTATCGGTGCTGCCGTCGTCGACGACCATCCATTCGACCCGGGCAAAGCCCGCGACCCGGCGTGGCAGCGCGGCGAGGGTCACGCCCAGCGTGCCCGCCTCGTTGAAGCAGGGAATCTGGATGATCAGCTTCTTGCCGGAGGGCGCGGCGGACTCAGAGGCGCT
>JBOHKJ010000317.1:0-12980 GCA_050728975.1 Kiloniellales bacterium
AGTCGGTGCAGCGGCCGAGCTTGATCCTGGCGCCCAACAAGACGCTGGCGGCCCAGCTCTACGCCGAGATGAAGTCCTTCTTCCCCGAGAACGCGGTCGAGTACTTCGTCTCCTACTACGACTACTATCAGCCGGAAGCCTACGTTCCGCGCACCGATACCTACGTCGAGAAGGAAAGCTCGATCAACGAGCAGATCGACCGCATGCGCCATAGCGCCACGCGCTCGCTGTTCGAGCGCGAAGACGTGGTGATCGTGGCCTCGGTCTCCTGCATCTACGGCATCGGCGCGCCGGAGACCTATGCCAACATGCCGGTCTCGGTCGCCCAGGGCCGCACCATCGACCGCCAGCGGCTGCTGAAGTCCTTCGTCGAGCTGCACTACAAGCGCAACGACAGCGATTTCCACCGCGGCACCTTCCGGGTGCGCGGCGATACCATCGAGATCTTCCCTGCCCACATGGAAGACCGCGCCTGGCGCATCTCGCTGTTCGGCGACGAGGTCGACGCGATCGACGAGATCGATCCGCTCACCGGGCAGAAGGGGGAGAGCCTGCCACAGATCAAGGTCTTCCCCAACAGCCACTACGTCACGCCCAAGCCAACGCTGATCCAGGCCGCCAAGCAGATCAAGGCCGACCTCAAGCTGCGCCTGGACGAGTTTGTCAAGGCCGGCAAGCTACTGGAGGCGGAGCGGCTCGAACAGCGCACCACCTTCGACCTGGAGATGATCGAGGCGACCGGCTCCTGCGCGGGAATCGAGAACTACTCGCGCTATCTGACCGGCCGCAAGCCGGGCGAGCCGCCGCCGACGCTGTTCGAATACCTGCCGGAAAACGCGCTGCTGTTCGTCGACGAGAGCCACGTCACGGTGCCGCAGCTGAACGGCATGTACCGCGGCGACTACGCGCGCAAGTCCACGCTCGCCGAATACGGCTTCCGGCTCCCGGCCTGCATCGACAACCGGCCGCTGAAGTTCGAGGAGTGGGAGCTGATGCGTCCGGCGACGGTCTACGTCTCGGCGACACCGGGGCCCTGGGAGCTCAATCAGACCGGCGGCGCCTTCGTCGAGCAGGTGATCCGCCCGACCGGCCTGATCGATCCGGTCTGCATCATCCGGCCGACCGAGAACCAGGTCGACGATCTGATCGCCGAGTGCAAGGCAGTCGCCGGGAGGGGCATGCGGGTGCTGGTGACGACGCTCACCAAGCGGATGGCCGAGGACCTGACGGAGTACCTCCACGAGGCCGGCCTCAAGGTGCGCTACATCCATGCCGACGTCGATACGCTGGAGCGGATCGAGATCATCCGCGACCTGCGCCTCGGGGTGTTCGACGTGCTGGTCGGCATCAACCTGCTGCGCGAGGGGCTCGACATTCCCGAATGCGCGCTGGTGACGATCCTCGACGCCGACAAGGAAGGCTATCTGCGCTCCGCCACCTCGCTGATCCAGACCATCGGGCGCGCGGCGCGCAACATCGATGGCCGGGTGATTCTCTATGCCGATCGCATGACGGCCTCGATGACCGCGGCGCTCGGCGAAACCGACCGGCGGCGCGAGAAGCAGAGCGCCTACAACGAGGCCAACGGCATCACCCCGGAATCGATCAAGAAGGAGATCGCCGACATCCTGGCGAGCGTCTACGAGCGCGACCACGTGACGGTGGCGACCGGCGACGAGGAGCATCCGCACCTGGTCGGCCAGGACCTCAAGAGCTACATCGCCGACCTGGAGGCGCGGATGCGCGCCGCGGCCGCCGATCTCGAGTTCGAGGAGGCGGCGCGGCTGCGCGACGAGATCCGGCGCCTCGAGAACCAGGAGCTGGAGCTGCCCGGCGCGCCGAAGGGGGCCGGCGGCTTCGCCGAATCGATCCGCCGCGCCGACGCCGCCGCGCGCAGCAGGCGCGGCAAGGCGAAGAAGTCCTTCAAGGGTCGGCGCGGCGGCAGGCGCTAGCTCTCGTCCTGAAGGCTGCGCTGCAGGGCCGCCTTGTGGCCCAGCCGCGACTGCGCCTCGATGAAGACGCGGGATATCTCGGGATGGTCGCTCTTCAGGCGCGCCTCGAGCCCCGAGATCGCCTTCTCCACCTCGACCGACGAGAGGCGGTCGTGGAAATCGAGACTCAGCACCAGCAGCACGTCGCGTGGCCCGAAGTGCAGCGTCAGGAGCTCGTTGACCGCGATCACCCCGCTCTCGGCGGCAGCGAGGCGCCGCGCCGCGGCGACGATCGCCGAATCGGCGGCCTCGCCGATCAGGAGGCCTTTGCACTCGTAGGCCAGCAGCGCCGCTGTTACCGCCAGGATGACCCCGATCGCCAGCGACGCCACGCCATCGAGCTCCGGTATGCCCAGCACCTGGCCGAGCGCAATGCCGACGAAGGCCGCGACCAGCCCCAGCATCGCTGCCGTATCCTCGAACAGCACGGTGAAGATCGTCGGATCCTTGCTTTCGTGCACCGATTGGAGGTAGCCGCGTCCGCGCCGCCCGGCCTGGAAAGCGCGGAATGCCGTCATCCAGGCGAAGCCCTCGAAGACCATCGCCAGCGCCAGCACGATGTAGTTTACGTAGGGCGATTCGACCGGATGGGGCTCGGCGATCTTGCTCAACCCCTCGTAGAAGGAGATGCCGGCGCCGACCGCAAAGATCAGGATCGCCACCACGAAGGCCCAGAAATAGAGCTCGCGGCCATAGCCAAAGGGATGGGTTTCGTCGGCCGGTTTCTCGGCGCGCTTCAGGCCGTGGAGCAGCAGGCCCTGGTTGCCGGTGTCGACCAGCGAGTGGATCGCCTCGCTCACCATGGCCGAGCTGCCGGTGTAGGCAGCCGCCGAAAACTTCATGACGGCGATCGCCAGATTGCCGGCAAGCGCAGCGTAGATGACCGTTCTGGAGGTCGGCGATGCCACCGCGTTTCCGTCCCTTTGCCGCCATGCCGCCTGGGCAGGGCGGCCAGCGTTCCTATATGAATGGAGGCGCCAGCGAAAGCCAGAAGGAATTGGAGCCGCGATGCTCGTCGAACAGATCTGGACCGCCAACAGCTATCGCAATTTCAACTATCTGATCGCCTGCCCGGAGAGCGGCGAGGCGCTCGCCGTCGATCCGCTGGACCACCGGAAGTGTCTGGCCCGCGCCAAAGAGCGCGGCTGGCAGATCACCCAGGTGCTGAACACACACGAGCATGGCGACCACATCGGCGGCAACAAGCCGGTGATCGCGGCCACCGGGGCTAAGCTGCTGGCCCACGCCAAGGCCAAAAACGCCATCCCCGGCATCGATCGCGGCCTGAACGCCGGTGACGTCGTCAAGGTCGGCAAGACCGTCGAGTTGGAGGTGCTGGACACTCCCGGTCATACCATGAGCCATGTCTGCCTGCTGTCGCATGGCGAGCGGCCGGCGCTGTTCTGTGGCGACACGCTGTTCAATGCCGGGGCCGGAAACTGCCACAATGGCGGCCATCCGAACGAACTCTATGGCACCTTCGCCGGCCAGCTCGCCAAGCTGCCCGGGACCACGCGGGTCTTTCCGGGACACGACTACATCGCCAACAACCTCGCCTTCACCCTCGACCGCGAGCCGGACAACACCACGGCAAAGGCGCTGCTGGGCCAGATCGAGGACCAGGATCCGGCCGAGGCGCTGGTCACCACGCTAGCGCTGGAGAAGGAGGTCAACACCTTCTTCCGGCTCCATTCGCCGAGCATCATCGCCCGCCTGCGCGAGGCTTTTCCGGACCTGCCGGACGAGCCGGACGAGAAGACGGTGTTCGTCAAGCTCCGCGAGCTGCGCAACAGCTGGTAGGCTTGCCTGGTCGGCCCTCGCCTGTTAGACAGCCGCCGTTCCGCTAGGACGCCGCAGCGAAACCCCCCTTTGGGGGCGGCTGCCGCCGTCTTGCGCGCCCATTCATTGCTCTGGACCCGATCGCCGCCATGACCGCTTCCACCGACTACAAGGTTGCCGACATCAAGCTCGCCGACTGGGGCCGCAAGGAGATCGACATCGCGGAAACCGAGATGCCCGGCCTGATGGCGTTGCGCGAGGAGTACGGCAAGAGGAAGCCGCTCAAGGGCGCGCGCATCGCCGGCTCGCTGCATATGACGATCCAGACCGCGGTGCTGATCGAGACCCTGAAGGCGCTCGGCGCCGACGTGCGCTGGGCATCCTGCAACATCTACTCGACCCAGGACCATGCCGCGGCGGCGATCGCCGCCACCGGCACCCCGGTGTTCGCGGTCAAGGGCGAGTCGCTGGAGGACTACTGGGAATACACCCACCGCATCTTCGAGTGGCCCGGCGGCACGCCGAACATGATCCTCGACGACGGCGGCGACGCCACACTGCTGATTCACCTCGGCATGCAGGCCGAGAAGGATCCCTCGGTAATCGCCAAGCCGGACAACGAGGAAGAAACCGCTCTGTTTGCCGCCATCGCCAGGCGCGTGAAGGAGCAGCCGGGCTGGTACTCGAAAGTCGGCAAGGCGATCCAGGGCGTGACAGAAGAAACCACCACCGGCGTCCATCGCCTCTATCAGATGGCGAAGGAAGGCCGCCTGCTGTTCCCGGCGATCAACGTCAACGACAGCGTCACCAAGTCCAAGTTCGACAATCTCTACGGCTGCCGCGAAAGCCTGGTCGACGGCATCCGCCGCGGTACCGACGTGATGATGGCCGGCAAGGTCGCGGTGGTCGCCGGTTTCGGCGACGTCGGCAAGGGCTCTGCGGAATCGCTGCGCAGCGCCGGCTGCCGAGTCATGGTGACCGAGATCGACCCGATCTGCGCCTTGCAGGCGGCCATGGAAGGCTATCAGGTGACGACGATGGAGGACGCGGCGCCGCAGGGCGACATCTTCGTCACCGCGACCGGCAACGTGGACGTCATCACCATCGACCACATGCGGGCGATGAAGCACCGCGCCATCGTCTGCAACATCGGCCATTTCGACAGCGAGATCCAGATCGGCGCGCTGCGCAATATGAAATGGCACCACGTCAAGCCGCAGGTCGCCGAGGTCGAGTTCCCCGACGGCAAGCGCCTGATCGTGTTGTCCGAGGGCCGCCTGGTGAACCTCGGCAATGCGACCGGTCATCCGAGCTTCGTTATGAGCGCGTCTTTCACCAATCAAGTGCTGGCGCAGATGGAGCTGTGGGGCAACCAGGGCAGCTACGACCGCAAGGTCTATACCCTGCCCAAGCATCTCGACGAGAAAGTGGCCAGCCTGCATTTGGCCAAGGTCGGCGCCAAGCTCACCAAGATGACGCCGAAGCAGGCGAAGTATCTCGGAATCCCAGCGGCCGGCCCCTTCAAGCCCGACAGCTACCGCTACTAGCCGTGTCCGCGATCGCCTCCAGCCAGTCGCAGGAGCGACACAGCCCGGCTCGGCTTGCGCCGCCCTGCCCTCTCCGGCAGGGCCCTAAGCTTGTCGGAGTCCGCCGAAAGCCTTAGACTCCGCGGGCTGGGATCTAAAGCGCGCGGGAGCAGGGGGCTATCGCCGTGCCATTTTCCATCGGCAGGCCAGCGAAGTCGCGCTGGATCGGGACCGTTGCGGTGACGCGGCGGGAACCGGCCTGACGGTCATGGCCAATTCGTCGCTTCTCCTGGTTGCCGCGATCGCCGCCCTGGCGATCCTCGGGCTCGCGGTCCTCGCCTTCCGCTATCGCCAGCAGTCGCAGCGCGCCGAAGCCGCGCTGCGCGCGAATGCCGAAGCGCTGGCCGCCGCCGAAGCGCGCCTCGACGGTGCGCCGGTCGGTTACCTCCTGTTGGAAAGCGAGAGCCAGGTGCGCTGTTCGGCACGGCTCGCCGCCTGGCTCGAGCTCGGCGCGGGACCGCTGCCGCTGTCAGAGGTCGTCGCCTGCTTCGCACCCGCCGACGGCCAGGCCCTGTCGCGCCTGGCCACCGATCAGAAGCGCGACGGACGCTGCGGCGAGCTGGCGCTGCGACAGGCAAAGCCCGAGCGCCGCTTTCAAGTCGAAGGTCGGCGCCTCACCACCGGCGGCAGAACCATCGACCTGTTGTGGTTTCACGAGGTGACCGCGCTCGCCGGTGCGCTAGAGCGCAGCGAGAACGATCGCGCCGCCTTCACCGCCTTGCTGGAAGCGCTACCGTTGCCGGTATGGCGGCGCGATCGCAACCTGGCCCTGCTGTTCGGCAATCGCGCCTACGCTGAGGCGGTCGATGCTGGACCCGACGCCATCGCAAAGAAACAGCTGGAGCTGCTCGGCACCCAGCGCGGCAGCCTCGGCAAGCAGATCGGACGCCGCGCGCTGGAAAGCGGGCAGGAGGAAAGCGAGACCCTGCACGTCGTAGTCGGTGGGCAGCGCCGTCTGATGCAGGTCGCCGAGCGGCCGCTCGGCGACGGCGGCCTCGCCGGCTTCGCGCTGGATCGCACCGCGGTCGAGGAGCTGGAAGGCGAGCTGGCGCGCCACATCGAGGCCCACGCCGACGTGCTGGAGAACCTCGGCAGCGCGATCGCCATCTTCGGCCCCGACCTCAAGCTCAAGTTCTTCAACACCGCCTTCGCCAGTCTGTGGCGACTCAACGAAGCTTTCCTCGCCACCGAGCCCGAGATGGGCGACGTGTTGGAAGCGCAGCGCGAGGCCCGCGGCCTGCCCGAGCAATCGAATTTCCCGGAATACAAGCGCGAGCGCGTACGCGTCTTCCAGACCTTGATCGAACCGCGCGAGGAGCTGATCCACCAGCCCAATGGAAACACCCTGCGCATGGTGGCGATTCCGCATCCCTTCGGTGGCGTGTTGCTGAACTTCGAGGACGTAACCGACCGCCTGACGCTGGAGCGCTCCTACAACACCTTGATCGAGGTACAGCGCGAGACCCTGAACAAGCTCTACGAGGGCGTGGCCGTCTATGGGGCCGACGGACGCCTCAAGCTCAGCAACCCGGCCTTCGCGCGGATCTGGAGCTTGCATGGCGACTGGCTGGGCGGCGATCCGCATGTGCGCGACGTGATCGGGCAGATTCGCGATTTCTTCGACGTCTCCGACGAGGTCTGGCCCAAGGTCGCCGACGCACTCGTGGCGCAGGCTACCGAAGCCGAGCCGGCCAGCAAGCGCCTGGAGCGCGCCGACGGCTCGGTGATCGATTGGGCACAGGTGCCGCTGCCCGACGGCGCGTCGCTCTTCACCTATCTCGATGTGACCGACTCGATCCGTGTGGAACGCGCGCTGATGGAGCGCAACGAAGCGCTGGAGACCGCCGACCGCCTGAAGTCGGAGTTCATCGCCAACATCTCCTACGAGCTACGCACGCCGCTGAACGCCATCGTCGGGTTCGCGGAGATCCTGGAGAATCAGTTCTTCGGCCCGCTCAACGAACGCCAGCGCGACTATAGTCACGCGATCGTCGAGTCCTCGCAGCAGCTCATCAGCCTGATCAACGATATTCTCGATCTGGCGACGATCGAGGCGGGTTACATGAAGCTCGACGTGACCGAGTTCGATCTTGGACAGCTGTTCGATTCGCTGCGCACCCTGGGCCACGAACGCGCGCGCAACCAGAACATCGGGCTCAGTATCCACCTGCCGCCGGACCTCGGCACCCTGGTCGGCGACGGCCGACGGCTGCGCCAGGCCCTCTTCAATCTGCTGTCGAACGCCCTGAAGTTCACGCCTTCTGGCGGGGAGATCACGCTCTCCGCGGAGCGGATGGCCGATGAGGTTCTGCTGGCGGTCGCCGACACCGGGATCGGCATTCCCATGGCCGAGCAGGCGCGGGTCTTCGGCAAGTTCGAGCGCGGCGGCGGGGTGGCGCGGCAGAGCGGCGCCGGCCTCGGCCTGTCGCTGGTGAAGAGCCTGATCGAGCTCCACGGCGGCTGGGTCGATCTCGAATCCGAGCCCGGCCAGGGCACCCGCGTCACCTGCCACCTTCCGGTCCGGCCACAGGCCGGCGAGCTGGACGGCAACGACCGCAACGCACTGAGCGCGCCGCGCCAGGCGGAGTAGAGTCGGCCCCCGATCGCTGCGGCTTTTTCGCCGCATAATCGTTTCACGTGAAACACTTACGACCTGACCGTGTGCGGCTTCCCGCGCGGCAGCGGAGGCCCCCCAAAACCGCTCGGCGAACCCGCCTGGCGGGAATAAGCGCAGGGGGAGATCGCTGCCGATATTCACGCCCGGCCCAGTCATGCGAGGCCGGGCACGCCCTTGGTGGTCGAGTATTCCCAGTGCAGCTCCTGTTCGGGGTGGAGCTGCGTGCGGATCGCGTGGGCGGCCAGCGCGGCCTCGGAAAAGCCCGAGAGGATCAGCTTCAGCTTGCCGGGGTAGTGGGCGATATCGCCAATGGCATAGATGCCCGAGCGGCTTGTCATGCAGGTCGCCGGCTCGACGTTCAGCTGGTGACGCTCGAGGTCGAGGCCCCAATCGGCGATCGGGCCCAGCTCCAGCGCCAGGCCGAAGAAGGCGAGCAGGACATCGACCTCGAGCCGCCGCTCCTCGCCGTCGAGCGTCCGCACCGTCACTGCCGCGAGCTGCCCTTCCTGCCCGTCGAGGCCGTGGAGCTGATAGGGAACGACAACCTCCAGCGCGCGGCCCTCGGCGGCCAGCTTCTCGATCCGCGCCACCATCTCGTGCGCGCCGCGGAACTTGCCGCGCCGATGCACGAGATAGATCTTTTCGGCGATTCCTGCCAGCGCGAGGGTCCAGTCGAGCGCCGAATCGCCGCCGCCGGCGATCGCGACCTGCTTGCCGCGGAAGTCCTCGCGGCGGCGCACCGAGTAGAAGAGCGACTTGCCCTCGAAGGCTTCTATGCCGGCGAGCGGCGGCCGGTTGGGCCCGAAGGCGCCGCAGCCGGCCGCCACGATCACCGCCTTCACTGAGAGCTCGGTCCCCTTGCTGGTCGAAAGTCGCCAGCCCGCGCCTTCGGGCGCAAGCGAAACCACCTGCTGGCCCAGGTGGAAGCTCGGCGCGAAGGGCGCGATCTGCGTTTCCAGGCGCTCGACCAGCTCGGCGGCGCCGATCCGCGCAAAGCCGGGAATGTCGTAGATCGGCTTTTCCGGATAGAGCGCCTGGCACTGGCCGCCGGTGGAATCGAGGGCGTCCAGGACGTGGCTCCTGATGCCCAGCATGCCGAGCTCGAAGACCGCGAACAGGCCGACCGGGCCGGCGCCGATGATGGCGACCTCTGCGGGCGTGGCGGTCATCTCCAAGTCCCTGAAACGCTGGCGGGGGCGGCGGGGCGCCAGGATGGCGAGGCCGTCCGGCCTTGGCAAGCCCGCCGGAATGTGGCGGACGCAGCCTCTGTTGCCGGGCGGCGGCGGTGCGGGCTACAAGGACGCCCCATGCCGCAAAGCACGCCTGCCCACTACAATCTGGCGCTTCCCGACCAGGCGGCGACTGCCGCGCTGGCCGCGCGCCTGGCGCCGCTCGTCGTCCCCGGCGACGTGCTGGCGCTCGAGGGCCCGCTCGGGGTCGGCAAGACCACCTTCGCCCGCGCCCTGCTCGATGCACTGGCGCGTGCCCAGGGGCAAGAGCCGGAAGAGGTACCGAGCCCGACCTTCACCCTGGTGCAGACCTATGAGCGCGCCCCGGCGCCGGTCTGGCACCTCGACCTCTATCGCCTGGAAAAGCCGGAGGAGGTCTACGAGCTGGGCCTCGAAGAGGCGCTCGGTGCGGCGATTCTGCTGATCGAATGGCCGGAGCGGCTCGGCTCGTTGCTGCCGGAGGAGCGCCTGGAGCTGATCTTCGACTTTGCCGAGGAGGAGGGCGCGCGGCGCCTGGAGCTGGTCGGACACCAGGCCTGGGCCGGCCGCCTGACGGCACTCGGTGCGATGGGCGAAGCATGAGCGAGCGCGGCCCCATCATCGAGCGATTCCTTGCCGCCCACGGCTGGGGCAAGGCCGAAGTGCGGCTGCTGGCGGCCGACGCCTCCTTCCGGCGCTACCTGAGGATCGTCGGCGAGACGGACACCGCGGTGCTGATGGACGCCCCGCCGCCGCGTGAAAACGTAGCCGCCTTTGTCGCCGTGACCAGCCTGTTGAACCAGCTGGGTTTCAGCGCCCCGCAGCCGCGCGCCGAAGATCTCGGCGCCGGCTTGCTGCTGCTGGAGGATTTCGGCGATCGTACCTACACCCGCGCGCTGATCGAGGGCGCGGACGAATTGCAGCTCTACGAGCGGGCGGTCGATCTGCTGCTCGAGCTGCATGGCCGCTGGCCTAAGCTGGCTGCAAACACGCCAGCACTGCCGCCCTACGATGCGGCGCGCCTGCTCGAAGAGGCGAGCCTGCTGGTCGACTGGTACCTGCCGGCGATCGAGGGCGAGCCACCATCGGCCAAGCGTCGCCAAGAGTATCTCGAGGCCTGGCGCGCGGTGCTGCCGCAGGCGGCCAGGCTCACCCCGACCCTGGTGCTGCGCGACTATCACGTCGACAATCTGATGGTGCTCGAAGCGCGCCAGGGCGTTGCCGCCTGCGGCCTGCTCGACTTCCAAGACGCGGTTATCGGCGATCCGAGCTATGACCTGGTCTCGCTGCTGCAAGATGCGCGGCGCGATCTCAAGCCCGGCCTAGAGGCGGCGATGCTATGCCGCTACCTCGATTCCGCACACGGCCTCGACCCCGAGGCCTTCCTGGACGCCTATTCGATCCTCGGCGCGCAACGCAGCGCCAAGATTGCCGGCATCTTCACTCGCCTTCACCGCCGCGACGGCAAGGCGCAATACCTGCGCCACATTCCGCGTGTGCTGCGACTGCTCGAGGCCGGCCTGAAGCAGCCGGGCCTGGAGCCGGTGGCAGACTGGTTCGCGCGCGAGCTGCCTGCGGAGGCGCGCGTTCCGCCGCCGCTGGAGCCGGTGCGGTGAGCGCCGCTTGGCGGCCCGAGCGGGCGATGGTGCTGGCCGCCGGGCGTGGCGAGCGCATGAGGCCGCTAACCGAAACCACGCCCAAGCCGCTGATCGCGCTCCGCGGACGGGCGATGATCGACACCATCCTCGACCGCGTCGCGGCGGCAGGTGTGAACGACGCAGTGGTGAACCTGCATCACCTGGGTCACAAGCTCGAAGAGCACCTGAAGACACGCAAGTCTCCACGCGTCCGCTTCTCGCTGGAGACGACGCTGCTGGAGACCGGCGGCGGCGTGAAGCTGGCCCTGCCGCTGCTCGGCAGCGAGCCCTTCTATGCCATCAACGGCGACATCTTCTGGCTCGACGGCGCGCTGCCGGCGCTGGAACGGCTCGCCGCCGCCTGGGACGGCGAGAAGATGGACTCGCTGCTGTTGCTGCAATCGACCGTCACCGCCTTCAACTACGACGGCTCCGGCGACTTCCAGCTGGCGCCTGATGGCAAGCTGCGCCGCCGAAGGGAGCGCGAGATTGCGCCCTTCGTCTTCGCCGGCGTGCAAATCCTCGATCCCAGCCTGTTCGCCGATGCGCCGTCCGGTCCCTTCTCGCTCAATCGCCTCTACGACCGCGCAGCGGAATCGGGGCGCCTCTACGGACTGCGCCACGACGGCGAGTGGTTCCACATCGGTACACCGCAGTCGCTCGCCGAAACCGAGCGGGAGCTCGGCTTTCTTCTGCCCGGCGCGGCAGCATCGTGATTGGCGCGCCGTGACCCCCGCCCCATGACCGCAACTGGCCCCAAGGTTGTCTCGATTCGGGCCGGCCTGCCATTCCTCGACACGCTGGCGCGCGGCCTGCTCGCGCGCGCCGACGGCGATCCGCTGAAGCTGTCCGAAACCACCGTGCTGTTGCCGACGCGGCGCGCCTGCCGGTCGCTGCAGGAGGCTTTTCTGCGCGCGAGTGGGGGACGCGCGCTTCTGCTTCCACGTCTGCTGCCGCTCGGCGACCTCGAAGGCGAGGAGCTGGATTTCGCCGACGCCGAGGAAACGGCAGCCTTGGGCGAGCGCGCAGCCGAACTGCCGCCACCCTTTCCGCCGCTGGCGCGCCAACTCCATCTGGCGCGGTTGATCCAGGCTTGGCGGCGCAGCCCGGCGCTGGCAGAGGCACCGCCACCGAGCGAGGACCAGGCGGTGCGGCTCGCCGCCGAGCTGGCGCGTCTCCTCGACCAGGTCGAAACCGAAGGCCTCGACTTCGCCAAACTGCACGAGCTGGTGCCGGAGGACTACTCGCGCCACTGGCAGCTCACGCTCTCCTTCCTGGCGATCCTGACCGAGCGCTGGCCCAAGGTCGAAGCGATAGAAGGCAAGATCGGCCCGGCGTTGCGGCGACGCTTAGTGCTGGAAGCGCAAGCGGCCTTGTGGCGCAGCCGGCCGCCCAAAGAACCGATCGTAGTCGCCGGCTCGACCGGCAGCCTGCCGGCGACCGCCGGCCTCATCGCCGTGGTCGCCGCCTTGCCGAGCGGCCTGATCGTGCTGCCGGGACTCGACCGCACTGCCGACGAGGAGACCTGGAGCGCGGTTGTCGAGGAGCCTCATCATCCGCAGCACGGCCTGGCGCGATTGCTGGCGAGGCTCGGCATCGGACGCGACCGAGTGGGCGACTGGCCGGACGGCGCCGAACCCGAAGACCCGTCGCGCGCGTTGCGCAAGGCGGTGGTCGAGCAGGCCTTGAAGCCTGCTGCCGTCCCCTTCGGCTGGGACGGCGCTCGCGACAAGTCGACGCGCGCGGCGGTCGCCGGAGCCTTCGGCGGCGTGACCCGGATCGACTGCGCCTCGCCCGGCGAGGAGGCGCTGACCATCGCGCTGATCCTGCGCCGCGCGCTGGAACATCCGGAATGCCGCGCAGCTTTGGTGACGCCGGATCGCGATCTGGCACGGCGGGTCGCCGCCGAGCTGGCACGCTGGAAGGTCGCGGTCGACGATTCTGCCGGCAAGCCGCTCGCCGAAACCGCGCCGGGCAGCTTCCTGCGCCTGACTGCCGAGCTGGCGGCAAGCCGAGTGGCGCCGCTGCCGCTGCTGGCGGCGCTGAAGCATCCGTTCGCCGCGGGCGGCGAAGTCCCGGCGAAGTTCCGCCAGCAGGTGCGCTTGCTGGAGATCGCCGCGCTTCGCGGTCCACGCCCCGCGCCCGGCTTCCCTGGGCTGAAA
>JBOHKJ010000318.1:0-6526 GCA_050728975.1 Kiloniellales bacterium
GGGCTGGTGACCTCGTGGACCAGGTGGCGGTCGATATAAATGAGGCAGGCGCCGTCGTCCTGACGGTCCACCAGGTGGCTCTGCCAGATCTTGTCGAACAGCGTGAGCGGCTTGCTCATGCGGGGCCCCGTTCCTTCGCTCGACTTGCCGAAGCGAGCGCGAGATTCACGCGCCGGATCGGATCGATCCGACCCGATCTCGCTCCGGCCGGCTGATTTTTGGAAGGTAGTGCGCCACCCCGCGCCGGGCAAGCGTCGCGAGACGGCCAAGCCCGGCGGTGGGCACGGGGCGTGGCCCACCGCCGGCTGCAAGGCGCGCCTCAGGCGGCTTTTTCGAGGTCGAGCTGCGCCTTCTCCTCACGCTCCAGCATGCGCCGGACCGCCGGGCGCTTCTCCATGCGCTCGTAGTGGGCGTTGTAATTCTCGAAGGGCGCGAGATCGAGCTGGAGCGCCCGCGCCCAGCGCTGGAACACGTAGAGATAGGCGTCAGCCACCGAGTAGTCGCCGAGCGCCCAGTCGCGGCCCTCGAGCTGCTTCTCGATCAGCGCGAAGCTCTCCGCGGTCTGCTGCGCCGCCAGCTTCTTCACGTTGTCGGCGCTGTTGGGCAGGTCGGTGTAGCGCTGCGGCCCGAAGAAGCGGCCGAGCGTCGGATGGACCGTGGCGGTGAGCCAGGCCAGGAACGAAGCCGCCTGGGCCTCGGCCTCGGGATTGCCGGCCGGCAGCAGCTTCGCCTCGGGATGGGTGCGGGCGATGTAGGTCAGGATCGCGAGGTTCTCGGTCAGCGGCCGGCCGTCGACCAGCAGCAAGGGAACCTTGCCCTTGGGATTGAGCGCCAGATAGGCGGGCTGTCTCTGGTCGCCGCGCTTCAGCGAAATGGCCTTGGCGTCGAAGCGGGCGCCGGCTTCCTCGAGGGCGATGTGGGGCGCCATCGAGCAGGCGCCGGGCGAGTAGTAAAGGGTCAGCATCTTGTCGGGTCCTCCCGGTTGTGGAACGCCGGCCTTGCGCCGGCAGAGAGGCGAGACTTGAGTGCTATAGTATCTAATTGCAAGTAGGCACCTCAAAGTGATATAGAAGGGTCATGGATACTTCGACCAAGCTCTGCGGGCCCGACCCCTACGACGGCACTGCAACCTGCCGGATCCTGATCGGGCAGACCCTCGACCTCATCGCCAACAAGTGGTCGGTGCCGATCATCCTGGTGTTGGCCAAGGCCGAGCGGCCGCTGCGCTTCTCCGAAGTGGGGCGGGCGATTCAGAACATCACCCAGAAAGAGCTGACCAAGCAGCTGCGCGAGCTGGAGGCGGCGGGGCTGGCCGGCCGCAGGGTCTATCCGGAAGTGCCGCCGCGGGTCGAATACTGGCTGACCGACTGCGGGCGCTCGCTGAAGCCGGTGCTGGACGCGCTCGCCACCTGGGCGGCCGAGAACTCGATGGCCATGGCGCGCGAGCGCGCGCGGCGCACCGCCGCCGAATAAGGGGCCTGGGACTCTGTCCGGCCCGGAAGAGTTAACGGGGCGCAGGTCATCCCAGGCAGCTTGACGTTAGTCCATATCTGGACTATCATATCCATGAATGGACAAACGAGGCCTTCATGGCACGGAACCGACGCAGGGCCCAACGCGGCGCTGAGGAAGCTATCGCGGCCGGGCCGCCAATGCTGGACGCCGGCCGCTTCAGCCAGGAGAATCGTCGTCGCCTCAGCGGCCCGGGATTGCGGACCTTTCTCGACATCGCCGGCCTGTGGGGGCTGAGCGAGGCCGAGAGGCTAATGGTTCTCGGGCTTCCGGGGCGCTCCACCTACTTCGGCTGGATCGCCAGGGCCCGGGATGGCCGCGACCTCGTCTTGCCGGTCGATGCGCTGCTGCGCATCTCGGGCGTGCTCGGCGTTCACAAGGCGCTGCGAATTCTCTTCGGAGACTCCACGGAAGACGCGCTTGCCTGGCTTCGCGGGCCGCACGATGCGCCTCAGTTCGGCGGACAGCCACCGATGGCGCTCCTCGTCAATGGAACGCAGGACGGCATCATGCTGGTGCGCCGCTACCTAGATGCCTTCCGCGGCGGCGTCTTCGCCGCGCCGGGGACGTTCGACCACGACGCCGCGCCCCTTTCCGACGACGACATCGTGATCGCCTGAGCCGGTGCCCCTGAGCCCGCAGCCCGGAGCCCGTCGCTCGGACCTGCCGACCGCAGCCGTCACCGGACGGACCTACCGACTCATCCCTTCCAGGTTTCCGCCGATCTCGGCTTTCGAGGACGTCGCGTCGGCCGATGATCTCGAGGCGGTGATGGAGCTGGAGGGCTGGACCAACGACCGCCTGGTCGCCGAGCGGCTGGCGCGCCTACCGCGCAACCAGTGGGTCTATGGAACCCCGAACGCCAGCATCGTGATGGCGTCCTTCCTGCACGCAGCCGACCTCGGGATGCGCTTCAACAGCGGCCAGCTCGGGGCCTGGTACGCGGGAAAAAAGATCAAGACCTCCATCGCCGAGGTCGCACATCACCTGCGCCGAGAAGCGCTGTTCCGCCGCCGCGCGGAGCTGCGCCTTCAATACCGCACCTACGTGGCTCGGCTGGCGGGGCGCTATCTGGACCTCCGCGGCTTGGCGAGTGAGCGCCCGGAGGTCTATGCCTCGGACGACTACACGGCCTCGCAGGCGTTCGGCGAGAAGGTGCGCGCAGAAGGCGGTGCCGGGATCGTGTACGACAGCCTGCGCCACCGGGGCGGCACGAACGTCGTGGCCTACCGGCCCCGCAATGTCCTGGACGTCGCCGTAGGCTCGCACTTCGAGGTCACTGCGCCCGTCATCGGCAAGGTCGTAGCCAGGACGCTTTCGTGATCGCGCGCGGGATCGGCGGGCCGGCTACCGCTCCGGGCGCTGTCGACCAAAGGAGCCTACTTGCTGGCCTTCTTCTTGGCCTCGCTCTTCGGCTTCTCGGCGCCGAGCTCGGCCGCCGCCGCGTCACGCTCGGCCTGAGCCGCCTTGGCGCCGACGCCGGAGGTCGCTTCCGCGATGCGCGCGCGCTTGCCGCGCCGGCCGCGCAGGTAATAGAGCTTGGCGCGCCTGACGTCGCCGCGCCGCACCAGCTCGATCGAATCGATGCGCGGGCTGTAGAGCGGGAAGACGCGCTCGACGCCCTCGCCGTAGGAGATCTTGCGCACGGTGAAGGAGGAATTGAGCCCGCGATTGCGGCGCGCGATGCAGACGCCTTCGAAAGCCTGGACGCGCTCGCGCGTGCCTTCGACGACCTTTACGTTGACACGCAGCGTGTCGCCGGTCTGGAACTCGGGCACCGGCTTGACGGCAGTGAGCTTCGCGACCTGCTCGCTTTCGAGCTGTTGGATCGTGTTCATGGTCTTGGTTCCTTACGCTTGATCTTTGTCTTGGCCGCGACGCGCCCAGAGATCGGGCCGGCGTTCCTTGGTGAGGCGCTTCGACAGCTCCGCGCGCCAACGGCGAATCTCTTCATGGTGTCCCGAGAGCAGCACCTCCGGCACCTTGCGGCCCTGCCACTCGGCCGGCCGCGTGTAGTGGGGGTACTCCAGCAGTCCGCGCTCGAATGTCTCCTCGTCCGGGCTCGCTTCGTTGCCCATCACGCCCGGCAGCAGCCGCACCACCGCGTCGATCACCACCAGCGCCGCCAGCTCGCCGCCGGACAGCAGGTAGTCGCCAATCGACAGCTCCGCGACCCTGCGCGCTTCCAGCACCCGCTCGTCGACGCCCTCGTAGCGGCCGCACAGCAGCGTGACGCCCGGCGCTTCGGCCAACTCGCGCACCAGGGCCTGATCGAGCAGGCGTCCGCGCGGCGAGAGATAGAAGACCGGACCCGGACGGTCCGCCACCGCTTCGAGCGCGGCGTCCACCACATCCGGGCGCATCACCATGCCGGCACCGCCGCCGAAGGGGGCATCGTCCACGGAGCGGTGTTTATCGCGCGCGAAGTCCCTAATGTCCAGCGCTTCCAGGGCCCACAGGCCCTTCTCCAGGGCCTTTCCGGCGAGCGATCCGGCGAGCGGCCCGGGGAAGAAATCCGGGAACAGCGTGAGCACGCTGGCGCGCCAGGGAGCGGCCGCCGCGCCCTTCTTCGGCCCGCTCATGACTCGCCCTCCGGCCGCCCGGCGCCCTCGGGACGGGACTCGGCGACCACCTCTTCGGGTGGCCGGGCGATCAACCGCCCGCCTGCCAGGTCGACCTCCGGCACCGTCGCCCTGGTGAAGGGCAGGACCAGCTCGCCCGCCGGCCCGGCAATCTCCAGAAGGTCGCCGGCGCCGTGGTTGACCACCGCGGTCACCCGGCCGAGCGGCCGCCCATCTGGATCCTCGACCGCGAGGCCCACCAGGTCGGCGTGATAGAATTCGCCCTCCTCGGCGGGCGGCAGCCGCTTGCGCTCGACGAACAGCCGGGTCCCGGACAGCGCCTGGGCGGCTTCCCGGCTTGCCACACCCTCGATCTCGGCCAGCAGCATCTCGCCCTTGACCACGCCGGTGACCGTCAGCTCGAACTGGCGCTGGCCGCTTTCGTCGGTAAGCGGGCCGTAGGCCTCGAGGTCGCGCGGCCGCTGGGCGAAAGAGCGCACCCGGACCAGGCCGCGCACCCCGTGGGCGCCGGCCAGCTGGCCGAGACAGACGCGGCGCGGCGCTGCGTCCATGGCTCATCCCCGCTCTCGCCCGAGCCCCTGGCGTCAGGCCGGCGCGGCCTCGCCCTCGGCCGGCTTCTCGGCGGCGGCCTTGGCCGCTTCCTCGGCGGCCTTCATGCGCTCCTGCGCCTTGGCCTTGGGCAGATGCTTCTTGGTCTGCGTCGGCACCGGGCGCTTCTCGGTCAGGCCGGCATCGTGGAGGAAGCGGTTGACGCGGTCGCTCGGCGTCGCGCCGACCGAGAGCCAATGCTTGGCACGCTCGAGATCGAGCCGGATGCGCTCCGGATTGTCTTTCTTCAGCATCGGATCGAAGTTGCCGATCTTCTCGATGAAACGGCCGTCGCGCGGGCTGCGCGAGTCGGCGACGACGATGCGGTAATAGGGGCGCTTCTTGGCGCCGCCGCGGGCGAGGCGAATCTTCAGCGACATGGCTTGTTTCTCATCCTTCCGTTGCGATTCGATTTTTCGACTTCGGTTTTCGTTCGTTCGTCTTCGCTTGCGTTCTCTCGTGTGGCTCAGCGCATCCGTCCGCCGCCGAACGGCGGCATCTTGGGTCCGCCTCCGCCGCCGCCCATCAGCGCGCCGAGGCCGCCGCGCAGCATCCCCTTCTTGCCGAGCTTCGACATCTGCTTCACCACCTTTTCGGCCTGCTGAAACTGCTTCAGCAGCTTATTGACCAATTGCACCGATGTGCCGGAGCCGCCGGCGATGCGCTGCTTGCGGCTGGCCTTCAGGAGATCGGGCCTGCGGCGCTCGGCAGGCGTCATCGAGCCGATGATGGCGAGCTGGTACTTCACCAGGTTGTCGTCGATCTTGGCGTTGGCCATCTGCGCCATCTGCGCCTTGCCGAGGCCGGGGATCATTCCCATCATCTCCGACAGCCCGCCCATCTTCTGCAACTGGCGCAGCTGCTGGCTGAAATCCTCCAGGTCGAACTTGCCCTTTTCCAGCTTGCGGGCGAGCTTTTCGGCATCTTCCTGCTCGACCGTCTCGGCCGCCTTTTCGACGAGCGAGACGATGTCGCCCATGCCGAGGATGCGCGACGCGATGCGGTCGGGATGAAAGGCTTCGAGCGCATCGAGCTTCTCGCCGACGCCGATGAGCTTGATCGGACAGCCGGTGACCGCGCGCATCGAGAGCGCGGCACCGCCGCGCGCGTCGCCGTCGACCCGCGTCAGCACGATACCGGTGAGGCCGACCTTCTCCTTGAAGGCGGTAGCGACGTTGACCGCGTCCTGGCCGGTCATGGCATCGGCGACCAGCAGCGTCTCGTGGGGCCGCACCGCGTTGTGCACCGCGGCCGCTTCCGCCATCATCTCCTCGTCGACGGAAAGGCGCCCGGCGGTATCCAACAGCACCGCGTCGTAGCCTTCGAGCGCCGCGGTCTGCACCGCGCGCTTGGCGATCGCGACCGGCGGCTCGCCCGGCACGATGTCGAGCGTGCGCACCTGCGTCTGCTCGCCCAGCACGCGGAGCTGCGCCTGCGCCGCCGGACGGCGCACGTCGAGCGAGGCCATCAGCGCCTTCTTCTTCTCGCGCTCGCGCAAGCGCAGCGCGATCTTGGCGCAACTGGTGGTCTTGCCGGAGCCCTGCAGGCCGACCAGCATCAGGATCGACGGTGGCCCGCCTCTCAAATCGAGCGCGACGCTCTCCGCACCCAGCGCTTCCACCAGGCGGTCGTGGACGATCTTGACGACCTGCTGGCCGGGTGCGACCGAGCGCAGCACCTGCTCGCCGAGCGCGCGCTCGCGCACTTCCTCGATCAGGCTCTTGACCACTGGCAGCGCCACGTCGGCCTCGAGCAGCGCCACGCGCACCTCGCGCAGCGCCTCGCCGACCTCGGCCTCGCTCAGGCTCCCGCGCCGCTTCAGGCGGTCGAAGACGGCGCCGAGA
>JBOHKJ010000319.1:0-1945 GCA_050728975.1 Kiloniellales bacterium
CAAGCTCATGCTTCGACAAGCTCATGCTTCGACAAGCTCAGCATGAGGGCTTCCACTTCGCTCCTCATCCTGAGCCTGTCGAAGGATGAGGAGCGCAGCGCCGATTCGATCCGAACGGATAGCGCTCTAGCCTTCGGCCGTAAAGGCCTGAAGGCCGGTCTGGGCGCGGCCGAGGATGAGGGCGTGGATGTCGTGGGTGCCCTCGTAGGTGTTGACCGCCTCCAGATTCATGACGTGGCGGATGACGTGGTACTCGTCGGACACCCCGTTGCCGCCGTGCATGTCGCGGGCGGTGCGCGCGATCTCCAGCGCCTTGCCGCAGGAGTTGCGCTTGGCGAGCGAGATGGCCTCCGGCGCTGCCTTGCCCTCGTCCATCAGGCGGCCGAGGCGGAGCACGAGCTGGAGGCCGAGCGCGATCTCGGTCTGCATGTCGGCGAGCTTCTTCTGGATCAGCTGGTTGGCGGCGAGCGGGCGGCCGAACTGCTTGCGGCTCATGGTGTAGTCGCGCGCGGCGTGCCAGCAGAACTCGGCCGCGCCCAAGGCACCCCAGGCGATGCCGTAGCGGGCGCGGTTCAAGCAGCCAAAGGGGCCCTTGAGGCCCTTGACGTTGGGCAGAAGGCTCTCTTCCGGGATCTCGACCTCGTCCATGGCGATCTCGCCGGTGACCGAGGCGCGCAGCGAGAACTTGCCCTCGATCTTGGGCGCCGAGAGGCCTTTCATTCCTTTTTCCAGCAGAAAGCCCCTGATCTCGCCCGCATCGTCCTTGGCCCAGACGACGAAAAGATCGGCGATCGGCGCGTTGGTGATCCAGATCTTGGCGCCCGAGAGGACATAGCCGTTCGCGGTCTTGCGGGCGCGGGTCTTCATGCCGCCGGGATCGGAGCCGAAATCGGGCTCGGTCAGGCCAAAGCAGCCGACCAGCTCGCCGCTGGCGAGCCGCGGCAGCCACTTCTTCCTCTGGGCCTCGGTGCCGTAGGCGTGGATCGGATGCATCACCAGCGAGGACTGGACCGACATCGCCGAGCGGT
This sequence comes from Kiloniellales bacterium, assembly GCA_050728975.1. Classification (GTDB taxonomy): domain Bacteria; phylum Pseudomonadota; class Alphaproteobacteria; order Kiloniellales; family JBOHKJ01; genus JBOHKJ01. The sequence goes on from JBOHKJ010000319.1 coordinate 1,029, forward strand.
AGCCGCTGTCGACCCGCTCCACCTCGCGTGCCACCAGGCCGTAGCAGGTGTAGGAGACCCCGGCGCAGCCGTAGTCCTCCGGCAGGGTGGAGCCGAGGAAGCCGAGCGCGCCCAGCTCGGTCATGATCTCGCGGTCGAAGCGCTCGTGGCGGTTGGCCTCCAGGATGCGCGGCATGAGCTGGCCCTGGCAGTAGTCGCGCGCGGCGTCGCGAACCAGCCGCTCCTCCTCGGAAAGCTGCTCCTCCAGCAGCAGCGGGTCCTCCCAGCGAAATGCGGGCTTGGCGCCGGAAGTCTTTGACGTATCGGCTTTCGCGGCCGTTTCGGCCATGGTCGGCTCCTTAGGACAATGTTCTGAGGCCGGTCCGGCAGGCTTGATAGAAGTTACCCTTTACGGGGAAACTACGCCCCCCGAAAGTCCCCCTCAAGGACGGCCCCCCAAGAACGGCCCGAGAACGGCCGACGACGGCAGGAGACAAGAGTGAGAGCAGCCCTCGAGAGCGGGTGCGGCGAGCGGTGTCGGCGCCGCGCGATACGGCTCGCGCTCGTGCTGCTGCTGGCGGTGCCGGGAGCGGCCTCGCTCGCCGTGCCCGCCTCGGCCCCCGCCTCCGCCCAGGCCATCGAGAGCCTGCTGAGCCAAAACGAGGTGACCGAGATGGAGGAGCTGCTCGATCGCCTGTCCTTCAATCCGGGGCAGATCGACGGGACGGTCGACGCAGACACCGAACGGGCGATCAAGGCCTATCAGGAGTTCGCGATCCTGCCGGTCGACGGGCTGGCGTCGCGGGCGCTCCTGAACGAGCTGCGCGCGGTCGCCGGCCACCTCGACGCGCGGAAGCCGACCGAACAGGTCGAAGCCGAAAAGAAGGCCGCCGAAAAGAAGGCGGCCGAGGCGGAAGCGGCGGCAGCCGAGAAGGCAG
>JBOHKJ010000320.1:0-4283 GCA_050728975.1 Kiloniellales bacterium
GTGGCGCAAGGCGTCGGCGGCCCGTCACAAGGGCCGCATCAGCGCCTGATCCGCCCCCGTCCTTCTAGAGCGCTATCCGTTCAGATCGAATCGGCGCTGCGCTCCTGATCCTTCGACAGGCTCAGGATGAGGAGCGAAGTGGAAGCCCTCATGCTGAGCTTGTCGAAGCATGAGCTTGTCGAAGCATGAGCTTGTCGAAGCATGAGCTTGTCGAAGCATGAGGGCAGTATCGGTGACTACGATCGAACGGATTGTGCTCTAGCTTTTCTTGTTGCCGTCCTGCAGGCTCTGGAGCTGCTTCTGCAGCAGGTCGACCTGGCGCTGCAGCATCTCCAGCGATTGCCTGGCCGCTTCGCTGCCCGGCGCCGGCGGCTCGCTCCCGCCGCTGTCCGCCCCGCTGCCGCCCTCCTCCTTGTCGCCCCCCTCTTTAGCGCCGGAATCGCGGCCCGGAGTCACGTTGAAGGGCGTGAACATGCGCAGCGTGCGCTCGAACAGCGCCATGTTCTGCTTCCCCATCTGCTCCAGGTCGCCGAAGGGAAACATGCCGCCGAAGGTCTCCTGCATCGACTGGCGGATGCGCTCCTGGTTGGTGGAGAAGGCTTCCATCATGTGGTCGAGGTAGCGCGGCACCATCCACTGCATCGAATCGCCGTAGAACGAGATCAGCTGGCGCAGGAAGTTGATCGGCAGCAGGTTCTGCCCCTTGGACTCCTCCTCGACGATGATCTGGGTGAGCACCGAGCGGGTGATGTCCTCGCCGCTCTTGGCGTCGTAGACCACGAAATCCACCCCCTCCTGGACCATCTGGCAGAGGTGGTCGAGCGTGACGTAGCTGCTGGTTGCCGTGTTGTAGAGGCGGCGGTTGGCGTACTTCTTGATCGTGATCGGCTGTTTGCCGTCGCTCGATTTTTCGGCCACCGCTGTCCCCGCGCCTTTCTTTCGAGCGTCCTGCTGTCGCTGGATTCGCGCCGCTCCCCGCGATGCAATATCGCAAGTGCAGCGCCAATCTTGCTGCGCAGCATAAAGGCCTGTCAACTTCGCCGGGCCGGGGCGGCAAGGACGGCCCTGGAAGCCTCTGCGCCCGCCGCCCTATACTCCGCCCTGCCCATGGCCGCGCCCGACGACCCCGCTGAGCTGCAGCGCCTCGCCCAGCGCTACCTCGACCTCTGGCAGCAGCAGGTGAGCGCCCTTGCCGCCGATCCGGAATTCGCCGAGGCTCTGCAGCGCCTCGTCGCCGCAATGGGCCTGGGAGGTATGGGCCTGGGAGGTATGGGCCTGGGGGGTATGGGCGGCGGCGCCCTGGGAGGCGGAGCGGCCTCTGCGCAGCCGCCCTGGCTGGCCTGGCAGAAGGCCTGGCAGGAGGCCTGGCAGAAGGCCGGGAGCCAGGCCGCCCAAAGAGCGGCGGGCGGGATGGCGCAAGCGAGGACGCAAGCCGATGGCGATGGCGGCGGCAAGAGGGGCAACGGCGGCAGCGCGGCTGGGTCCGCGTCCGCTGCCGCTGCATCTTTTGACCGCGGCGCTGACGCTCAACGGCTCGCCGAGCGCCTTGCCGCTCTTGAGGAGCGGATCGCTGCCCTGGAAGCCGGCCCTGGCGAGCGCGGCCGCGCGCCTCGCAAGCGAGCTCGCAAGCGCTCCTCCTGAGGCTTTCGCCCGCGCGCTGACCCGGGAGATCGTCACCCGCCAGGATGCCTTCCTCGACGGCATCGAGGCCTATCGCCGCCACCCTTACCGCCGCGCCCTCGCCGAGCCGCCGGTCCTGTGGTCGGAAGGAGGAACGCGGCTGCTCGACTACGGGCCGCCCGACGGCGCTGCGCTGCTGGTGGTGCCGTCGCTGGTCAACCGGGCCTATATCCTCGACCTCTCTCGGGACGCGAGCCTGCTGCGCTGGCTGTCGCGTCAGGGCTTCCGGCCGTTGCTGGTGGACTGGGGCCGGCCCGGCGCCGACGAGCGCGGCTTCACTCTCACCGACTATATCGCCGGGCGCCTCGAAGCGGCGCTGGCGGCGGCGCTCGAAGCGGCCCAGCCGCCCGCCGGAAAGCTGCCGGTGCTCGGCTACTGCATGGGCGGCCTGCTGGCGCTGGCGCTGGCGCTCGGCCGCGCCGAGGCGGTGAGCGGTCTCGCCGTGCTGGCGACCCCCTGGGATTTCCACGCCGAAGGCGGTGCGGTCCAGGGCCAGGCTGCCGCCCGCGCGCTGATCGGCCTGGGGCCGGCGATCGACGCGCTGGGCGAGCTGCCGGTCGATGTGCTGCAAGGATTCTTTGCCGCCATCGATCCGCTGGTGGCCCTGAAGAAGTTCACCGCCTTCGCCCGGCTCGACCCCGACAGCGCCGAGGCCCGCACTTTCGTCGCCCTGGAGGACTGGCTGAACGACGGCATACCGCTCGCCGCCCCGGTGGCGCGCGAGTGCCTGGCTGGCTGGTACGGCGAGAATCGCCCGGCGCGCGGACTGTGGCGGGTTGCCGGGCGCGCGGTCGACCCCTCGGCGCTCGCGTGTCCCGCGCTCGCGCTGGTCCCGGCCCGCGACCGCATCGTGCCGCCGGCCTCGGCCGCCGCGCTCGCCGAACGGCTGCCGGGCGCGCAGGTGCTGCAGCCGCCGACCGGGCACATCGGCATGGTGGTGGGCTCGCACGCCAGGGCGATGGCCTGGGAGCCGCTCGCCGCCTGGCTGAAGCGCATAGTCTAGGGCCCGGCCTTGCGCTGCGGGCGGGGCGGCGCCTATATCAGGTCAGTATCTATTGCAGCGCAGCAGAGCCGTTCCGGGCCAGCGGTCACGGCCGAAGCGCGTTATCCGCAAGTTCCGTCCAGAGGGAGGAAGCAGCAGACATGACCGAGGTTGTCATCGCAGGCGCGGCGCGCACGCCGGTGGGCGCGTTCAACGGCGGCCTTTCCAGCGTCGCCGCCTCCACTCTGGGCACCGTCGCGATCAAGGAGGCCCTCAAGCGCGCGAAGGTCGAGCCGGGCGACGTGGACGAGGCGATTCTCGGCCAGATCCTGACGGCGGGAGCCGGCCAGAACCCGGCCCGCCAGGCGGCGGTCGCCGCCGGCATCCCGGTCGAGAAGACCGCCTACCAGATCAACCAGCTCTGCGGCTCGGGCCTGCGCACGGTGGCGCTCGGCTATCAGGCGATCATGGTCGGCGACAGCGGGATCGTGGTGGCCGGCGGCCAGGAATCGATGAGCCGGGCGCCCCATGTCGCGCACCTTCGCGACGGCACCAAGATGGGCGACGTCAAGTTCGTCGACTCCATGATCAAGGACGGCCTGTGGGACGCCTTCAACGGCTATCACATGGGCAACACCGCCGAGAACGTCGCCAAGAAGTGGCAGCTCACCCGCGACGAGCAGGACGCTTTCGCCGCCGCCTCCCAGCAGAAGGCGGAGGCGGCGCAGAAGTCCGGCCGCTTCGAGGACGAGATCGTTCCGGTCACCATCTCCACACGCAAGGGCGACGTCACGGTGGCGAGCGACGAATATCCCAAGCACGGCACCACCAAGGAGGCGCTGGCCAAGCTGCGCCCCGCCTTCGACAAGGAAGGCACGGTCACCGCCGGCAACGCCTCGGGCATCAACGACGGCGCCGCAGCACTGGTGCTGATGTCGGCCAAGGATGCTTCCAAGCGCGGCATTGCGCCGCTCGCCCGGATCGTCTCCTGGGCCACCTGCGGCGTCGATCCGGCGATCATGGGCACCGGGCCGATTCCCGCCAGCCGCAAGGCGCTGGAGCGGGCCGGCTGGTCGGTCGGCGACCTCGACCTGATCGAGGCCAACGAGGCCTTCGCCGCCCAGGCGCTGGCGGTCAACAAGGACCTCGGCTGGGACCCGGCCAAGGTCAACGTCAACGGCGGTGCCATCGCGCTCGGCCATCCGATCGGCGCCTCGGGCGCCCGCGTGCTGGTCACCCTGCTCCACGAGATGCAGACTCGCGACGCCAAGAAGGGCCTCGCCACGCTCTGCATCGGCGGCGGCATGGGGATCGCGCTCTGCGTCGAGCGGTAACGCGGTTCGCATTTCTCTCCCTCTCCCCTCGCGGGAGAGGGTTGCGAAGGCTTGGCAAACGAACGTGAGCTTAGCCGGCGCTGGGTGAGGGGCCTGCACCGAAGGCCCGCGCAATCGCGCCTGCAGCCCTCATCCAACTGCGGCTAGAGCCTGATCGTTTGAGATTGAAGCACTCGGTGCTTCGATCGAAAGCGTGAATCAGGCTCTATTTCTATAGCTTAGACCATGATTCACGCTTCAGATTGAATCGCCAAGCAATTCAATCTGAAGCGATCATGGTCTAGGCC
>JBOHKJ010000321.1:0-7409 GCA_050728975.1 Kiloniellales bacterium
GAGCCGGGAGCGACCTCCTCGCTTCTTGCCGACGTCGGCGCCACGAATACCCGCTTCGCCCTGCTCGTCGGCGACAAGCTCTCGCCGATCACCGTGGTTCGCACGGGAGCTTTCGCCGCGCCCGATACCGCCATTGCCGAGTTCCTCGATCGCGTGAAGGCGCCGGTCCCGCCCGGCCGCGCGGTGATCGCGGCGGCCGGCCCGCCGAGCGACGGCGTAATCGAGTTGACCAACAGCAATTGGACCCTGGATGCACGGGCGCTGGCGCGCCGCTTCGATTTTGCCCGGGTCGAGCTGGTGAACGATTTCGCCGCGCTCGCCTCGGCGATTCCGGCGTTGGGGCCGGCAGATCTGCGACCGATCGGCGGCGCTACCGCGCAGCCCGGCAAACCGGCGGTGGTGATCGGCCCCGGCACCGGCCTCGGCGTCGCCGCCTTGATGCCCGCTGTCGGCGGCGACCGTGTGGTCGCCGGCGAAGGCGGCCACGTGACGCTGCCCGCAACCGACGCCGAGGAGGACGCGGTGATCGCCCGCCTGCGCGAGCGCTTCGGCCATGTTTCTGCCGAGCGCGTCCTCTGCGGCCCGGGTCTTCGAACGCTCTATGAGGCCCTTGGAGCGATCGAGGGCATCGGCACGCCCTACGAGACTCCGGCCGAAATCGCCGAGGCGGCGATTTCCGGCAGCGACCGCTTGAGCCACACCGCGCTCCAGCTTTTCTGCGCCTTCCTCGGTACGGTGGCCGGCGATCTCGCGCTGACCTTCGGCGCGCGCGGCGGCGTCTATATCGGCGGTGGGATAGCGCCGCGCATCGTCGATTTCCTGGCCCAATCGGCCTTCCGACAGCGCTTCGAGGCCAAAGGGCGTTTCGGCCGCCAGCTGAGCCAGATCGCGACCCTGGTCATCATGCATGAAGAGCCGGCCTTCCTCGGCCTCGCCCGCCTCGCCGCGCGGCTCTGAAAGACCAACCCTCGTAGCCGACAGGAGACAAGCGCCAGCCGGTTCGGCAGACTGCGGAGAGGCCGGCCGAGTCGGATGGGGGAACGCAGATGTTCACGACTGCCGCTTCCAAGGAGCGGGTGCCGTTTGCGCGCAACCGTCTGCTGCAGGGGCTGGCGGCGGCCTACGCGGTCATCTGGATCCTGACAGCGATCGAGCCGCACTATCGCGACGACTGGCTGCTGGAGAACATTCTGGTCGCGGTCTTCCTGCCGCTGCTGGTCTTCGGCTACCGGAGACTGCAACTGTCGGACCTCTCCTATCTCTTGATCGCAATCTTCATGGCGCATCATGCAGTGGGCGCCCACTACACCTATGCCGAAGCGCCGGTCGGGTTCTGGATCGAGGATCTGCTCGATCTGGAACGGAACCATTTCGACCGCTGGGTTCATTTTCTCTTCGGCCTGCTGTTCGCCTATCCGATCGCCGAGGTCATCGCACGCAAGGTCGGCGTGGCGCCACGCGGGTCGCTGTTCTTAGCCCAGGTGTCGGTCATTGCGCTGTCCGATCTCTACGAGATCGCGGAATGGATCGTCGCCGCGATCATGTCGCCGGAAGCCGGCCTCGCATTCCTCGGTACCCAGGGCGACGTTTTCGATGCGCAAAAAGACTCTGGCCTCGCCGCGACAGGCGCTGTGCTCACTCTCTCGACGACCGCGCTCCTGCGGCATTATCGCGACAGAAGCGCGTTTCAAACCCGGCCCGCGGAGTAGACTCGCTCGTCGCGACTTGCTTCGGCGCGGGACGGGCGGATAAAGAAGGGCCGCAGGGGGCAAGGGGGCTGCGTCCGGCATGAGAAAAAGCAAAAGCTTCGATCTGGGGCCCGAGCGCAGCATCGGGTTCCTGATCCGCGACACGCATCGCGAGGCCGCCAAGATTCTGGCCGACCGCATCCAGCCAGCCGGCATCTCGCTCGGCATGTGGTATTTCCTGCGCGCGCTCTGGGAGCAGGACGGTTTGACCCAGCGCGAGCTGAGCCGGCGCATCGGCATGATGGAACCGACCACCGTCAATGCGCTGGCGGCCATGGAGCGGGCCGGCCTCATCGCGCGGCGGCGCGACAAGGGCGACAAGCGGCGGCGCCTGGTCTTTCTCACCAGGAAGGGTGCCGCGCTCAAGGACGAGATGCTGCCGGTCGCGGCCCGCGTCAACGAGCTGGCGGTGGCCGGCCTGACGGCCGAGGAGGTCGATCGGCTGCGCCAGTTGCTGGCCCGGGTGAAGAGCAATCTCCAGCGCGAGCGCCAGAACAGCACCAATGGCGGCACCTAGAGCACAATCCGTTCGATTGTAGTCACCGATACTGCCCTCATGTTTCGACAAGCTCAGCATGAGGGCTTCCACTTCGCTCCTCATCCTGAGCTTGTCGAAGGATCAGGAGCGCAGCGCCGATTCGATCTGAACGGATAGCGCTCTAGCGGTTGTCGCTGCATTGCGGAAGAGACGCACCGCAGGGTCCCGGGATCGAGCCTATATGTCTGGATCCGGCCCTTGCCCGACGTTTCTGGCTGCCATAGAATTGCTTAGTAATCTAATCAATGCGCTGCGGACCGCGCCCGGCTCGGGCCGAAGCTTGCGCCACGAGACGCGACAGGAATGAGCAAGGATATTCCACGCCTGGAGCTCGATCAGCTGCGCCCGGACCTCGCGGCCTTGCTGAAGCCGCGCGTCGAGCGCCTGGGCTATCTCGGCGAGTTCTTCAAGGTCACCGGTCAGCTCCCGGACGTGCTGACGCACTTCTACAAGCTGACCGACGCCCTGAAAGAGGCGCTTCCGGACAAGGTCACCGAAACCGTCGCGCTCACCATCGCGGCGCGGACCGGGAACGCCTACGAGCGCCACCAGCACGAGCGGCTCTCCCTCAAGCTCGGCTATTCGGAGGCCTGGATTCGCGCGGTGCTGGCGCTCGCGCCGGAAAAGCAGAAAGAGCTCGACGCGGCCGAGAAGGCGAGCCAGCGCCTCGCGCTGTCCCTGCTGGAGCGCTACGGCCGCGCCTGCGCCGGGGAGCTGCAGGCGCTGGTCGAGGCCGCCGGACCCGAGGTCGCGGTCGGGGTCCTGATGCTGACCGGCCGCTATGCGACGCACGCCATGACTGTGAACGCGCTGGAGCTCGCCCCGCCCGTCCCTTCGCCGCTCGGAGCCAAGCCATGAGCGCCGAGCCGCTGTGGATCAGCGAGCAGGAGGTGGTCGAGCTGCTGTCGCTCGGCGAGGCGATCGTCGCGCTCGAGAGCGGCCTCAGGCTGGAGGCCGAGGGCAAGGCCCACAACATGGCCAAGACTCACGCCAAGTGGGGCCACGGCGAGACGCTGCACGCGATCGGCGCGGTCATGGAGGGCGCCGGCTTCGTCGGCACCAAGACCTGGGCCCACACCGAAGGCGGCGCCTGCCCGCTGCTGCTACTGTTCGACTCGGCGAGCGGCGCGCTCCTGGCGGTGATCGAGGCCTTCGCGCTCGGCCAGATGCGCACCGGCGGCATCTCCGGCCTCGCCGCCAAGCTGATGGCGCGCGAAGACGCCACGGAGATGGCGATCGTCGGCGCCGGCAAGCAGGCCGTCACCCAGGTCGCCGCGGTGGCCGCGGTCCGGCCGTTGAAGCGCCTGCGGGTCTTCTCGCCGCGCGCCGGGAGTCGCGAGGCCTTCGCCAAGAAGATCGCCGAGCGGTTCGAGTTTAAGGTCGAGACAGCCGCGAGCGCCGAGGCCGCGGTCAAGGACGCCGAGATCGTGACGCTGGTGACCCGCGCCACCGCGCCGGTCGTTGACAGTGCAATGCTGGCCAAGGGAGCCCACATAAATGCGGTGGGCGCGATCGTCCCGGAGCGCGTCGAGTTCGCCCAGGACGTCTTCGATCGCGTCGGCCTGATCGCCGTCGACTCGCCGGATTCGGTGAAGCGCCTCAGTCGCGAGTTCATCGACCGCTTCGGCAAGAGCGGCGACTGGTCGGCGGTCAAGCCGATCTCGGCGCTGATCGCCGCCGGCAAGGGCCGGCCGGCCGGCGCGGACCTGACGCTCTTCAAGGCCATGGGCATGGGCCTTTCGGACCTGGCCGTCGCCCGCGAGGTGCTGGCACGCGCCCGCAAGGCCGGCAAGGGCAGGCCGCTGCCGCAACCGACCAAGGCGCAGCCGCGCCTCACATGAACGAGCACCGCGAAGGAGGAACGCAATGTCCCGTCGCAACTTAGTCTTTCTCGACCGCCGCGACTCGCCGCCCGAGGGCGTCGACTTCTGGGAATCGATCGTCATCCCCAAGGAGGACATCGACCGCGAGATCGACCGCCTCGCCTCGCTCGACCGCCCGGCCAACGGGCGGCGCGAATCGCTGATCGTCCATCCGCGCTCGGAGAAGCCGGGGCTGGGTCTGGCACCCGGCATCCAGGTGACGCTCTCGGTCCTCAAGCCCGGCGAGGAGACCGCGCCGGTCCGTCACAACTCTACCCAGGTCAACTTCTGCATCCAGGGCGGCGGCACCTCGATCCTCGGCGGCAAGCGCATCGCGTTCGGTCAGTACGACGTCTGGAACGGTCCCTCCTGGACCACCTATCGCCACAAGAACGACAGCGACGCCCTCCAGGTGCGCCTGACCTATTCCAACGCCGCGCTGCTGGAGAAGATGCGCGTCCACGTCGTGGAAGAGAATCCGCCGACCGTCGAGGAAGTGAAGCACGAGGAGGCCGACGAGGTCGATCCGGAGAGCCGCAAGAGTCCCTTTGGCACCTTCGAGCTGAAGGACGGCGCATGGCTGATGCCATACGAGATCCTGATCAACCCGCCGTCGGTCGATTCGCCGGTGCTGCACTGGCCGTGGCAGGACGTGCGCCAGCATCTCGACAAGCTGACCGCGCTCGGCAAGAGCTACGTCGGGCGGCGGCTGTATCTGTTGTTCAACCCCATGACGGGGCGCACCAACGGCACCACGCCGAACTTCTTCGCCACCATGACCATCCGGCCGCCCAAGATCGTCGACCGCCCGCACCGCCACACTTCGGCGGCGATCAACTACTACTTCCACGGCCGCGGCCGCTCGACCGTCGAGGGCAAGGTGGTGGAGTGGAAGGCCGGCGACCTGATGCTCTCGGCGCCCGGCTGGGCGGTCCACAACCACGCCTCCTACGACGAGCCGGTCTACGAGCTCACCATCCAGGACCAGCCGCTCAACATCGTCATGGAGTCGCTGTTGTGGCAGGAAAGCCTGAAGCATCCGCTCTCGGTGCTCGGCAAGGAAACCGGCTTCGACACCAACCGCGCCAAGGCGGCGAGCTAGGGGGCGAAGCTATGGCGACATCGTTGGAAAGACTGAAGGGCTCGATCCCGCCGCTGATCACGCCCTTCAAGGGCGACCGGGTCGACTACGACACCTATGCGCGTCTGGCGGAGCGCCAGGTGGTCGAGGGCTCGCACGGTCTTCTGATCAACGGCACCTCCTCGGAGCCGGCGACCTTGACGGTCGAGGAGCGCAACAGGCTTGTCGACATTGCCGTCGAGGTGGCGCGGGCCCGTGTGCCCGTGGTTGCCGCGACCGGCTCCCAGAGTCATGCCGAGAGCAAGGCGCTGACCGAACACGCCGCGAAGGCGGGCGCCGACGCGCTGATGATCGTGACCCCTTACTACATCCGCCCGCCGCAGCGCGGGCTGGTCGCCTACTACAACGACCTGGGGCGCATCTCCGACCTGCCGCTGATGATCTATCACATCCCGGGACGCACCGCGGTCAGCGTCACGCTCGACACCGTGAAGGCGATCAAGGACGAGACCCCGCACCTAGTCGGCATCAAGCACGCAGTCAACGACCTCGGCTTTGCCAGCGAGATGATGGCGGCCTTCGGGCCGGAGTGGAAAATCTTCGTCGGCCTGGAAGAGCTCTCCTTCCCGATGATGGCGGTCGGCGCCTGCGGCCTCATGAACGCGGTCGGAAACCTGGTGCCGGGCCCGGTGGCGCAGCTCGCCGACAAGGTGCTGGCGGGCGATCTCGCCGGCGCCAAAGCGCTCCACTACGAGCTGTTCGAGCTCAACAAGGCGGTGTTCTTCGACACCAATCCCATTCCCATCAAGTACATGATGATGCGCCTGGGCCTGCTGGCGAAGAACGAGCACCGCCTGCCGATGATGCCGGCGGCACCCGACGTCATGAAGAAGTGCGACGCGGTGATGGCAGCGGCCGGGCTGTTGTCGGAAAAGGGCCTGCGCGCGACGGCGTGAAGCGAGTTTCGCGGGCGACCCGGTGTCGCTATAGTCGCGAACGAATCTGTCGGAGCGTCGTCGGTCTTGCCGGTGCGCGGCTCCGGAGGAAAAAAGAAGGAAGAGGCGTCTCAGATGAAGAAGGTAGAGATCGCGACGCTGTCGCTCGTCACGCTGGCCGTCACCATGAATGCGGCGGTGGCCCACACCGGGTTTGGGCCGACCAGCGGTCTGATGGCCGGCTTCGCCCACCCCCTGCTCGGGCTCGATCACGTGCTGGCCATGACGGCGGTGGGGGCGCTGGCGGCACAGGCCGGCGGACGGACGCGCGGACGGGCGCTCTGGGCGCTTCCGCTCGCTTTCATGAGCGCGATGGCGCTTGGCGCGCTGGCCGCGATCGGCGGCTTCGGCCTCAGCTATGTCGAGCTGGGGATCGCCGGCTCGGTCCTGGCGCTTGGCGCGCTCATCGCCTTCGAGGTGCGGCTGCCGACTGCGATCCTGGCGGCCGTGATCGCGCTCTTCGCGATCTTCCACGGCCATGCCCACGGCAGCGAGCTGCCGGCTGCGGCGGGCGCCGTGGACTACGCGCTCGGCTTCCTCGGCGCAACCGCGCTGCTGCATGGCGTGGGCCTTCTGCTCGGCCTCGCACTCAACCATTTCGGCGCGACGGCGCTGCGTCTCGCGGGCGGCGGCACGGCAGCGGTCGGTCTGGTTCTGCTGCTGAACTGACCGGGCAAATCAGCGGACAACACGGCCCGGCCGAAGTCCTCGGCCGGGCCTTTCGCTGTCCGCGGTGCGGTCGTCAGTGACGATGGTGGCCGTGATCGTGTTCGTGGTCGTGATCATGATCGTGTTCGTGGTCGGCGGCTTCGCGATAACCGACCAGGAGCGCGTCCATCGCCTGGGGCAGAGCGTTCAGCTCCGGCGGTAGCTGTCCGGCGAGAAGCCCGCTCAAGCGCGCGAAGACCACCGCCTGCGCGGCGAGCTGTTCGAGCGTGGCCCCCTCGCCCGCCGCCTCGACATCCGCGAGCGCCAGTGCCAGCGCGCTGGAAAAAACCTGCTCCATGTGCGCCGCGCCACCTGGAAATACCGCCGTAGCGCGCTCCCGGTGCGGCGCGAGGCGCGCGCGCGCAACCTCGATGAAGCGATTGAGGATCTGTCGCTCCAGCGGGACTTCCGCCTCGATCTCGCCGCACATCGCGTGGCTCCATTTCTCTCTCAGGATATTTGGCCCCGCCATTATGC
>JBOHKJ010000322.1:0-7039 GCA_050728975.1 Kiloniellales bacterium
ATGCAGATACGCTCTTTGCCGCTTCGCCGGCCATTTCGTAGTAGCGAAAAGCTTCGTCCCAGAGCTCGAGGTCCTCCAACTCCTTGCCGAGCGCATAATAGATGAAAATATTCTTCGACGGCAGCAGGTTGGTCGAACTGAGAACTGTTCGCATACGGTCGACGTGCCGGAAGTCCGTTGCCGTCGCAAGGCGCGCAAGTTGATAGTGGTAACGCTGGTGATGCGGCCGTCGCGCCAGCAGCGATTCGTAGATTGCCCGCGCGTCATCGATCTTCCCGACGAACACGCTGCAGGAAGCAAGGCCGGCCTGGAAGCGGTCGACTTGCGGCTGCAGATCGCAGGCCCTGCGATACAAAGGCCAGGCCAGCTCGTGCAGATCGAGGCGCGAGTACGCGGCGGCGGCCATGCCGAGATAAACCGGACTGTTGTCGAGACGGGGCCGATATTCACCGAGCAGCGGCAGCGCCTCGGAATTCCGCTGCATCTTCAAGTACAGATCCGCCAGCTCGATCGCGGCGTCGTACCGCCCGCGATCCACCTTCAGCGTTCTCCTGAACGATTTCTCCGCCCTTTCCTGTTGCGCGCCCGCTTTTGCAGCGAGCCCGGACAGAAAGTGGCCCTCGGCGCTGTCCTTGTCCCGCTTGAGAATCTTGTTCGCGCAAGCCGAAACAGTGCGCCAGTCTTCCGTCGTTACGGCCTTCCTGGCGCTGGAAGAAAGCCAGCCAATCTCCAAGTCATTCAATGCGCACCCCGTGGCGCATCAGGCTCGACCTCAATGGCTTCAGTTCTTCTGCGAAGTGGCGCCAGCGATTGACGGATCGGGTATGCATTTTTTCGCGAATTTGTACCGAGCTCGCAGTGGTACTGACTGCGCGGTTTTTGTCGAAGTTCAGACAGTCCTCCTCGAACTCGAGGCCGAGCTTCGCCAGAAGACTCCGGATTTGCGCCTCCTGATCGGACACCAGCGTCTCGTACTCCAATTCGACCATCCGCTCGCCGAGCACTTCCTTCCAGTGGCTGCGCAGCCCCTCGTGCGCCGCGTAGTAGCGGCCGAGGCCCTCCAGCGTGTAGGAGAACTTATACGCCCAGGTGAATACCTGCTTGTACATGGCGAAACAGCTGTCCAGCGGATGCCGCCTCAGGTGAACAATCCGCGCATGCGGAAACGCCTTCGCGATAAAGCCCAGAAACAAAAAATTATAGGGCAGTTTGTCGATAAACATCGGCTTCTCGCCGAGCCTGTAGGCGACGGCATCGAGATAAGCCGTGGCGATGAGGCTTATGTCCTTCCCGGCCGCTTCCTCGATCATCGCAACGTTCATCGGCTCAACGCTTGGAACGCCGCTGACCCGACGGATGGCCATTTGCATGAACTGAGTTTCGCCGAGGCTCTCTACCTGTGAATGGCTGGACAGGATGCGTTCGGCAAGGGTCGTGCCGGTTCGCGGCAGCCCGACTATGAAAACCGGGGTTTTGTTCCGGTGGACTGCCGCTTCTTTTTGCGAACGCCTGTTCAGCCATTCGCGGTTGCACACCTCGATGATCTTGCCGATTAGCGCAAGGTCCGCATCGATATCGTACCTGGCGACGGATGTGACCGCGTCGCCGGCTTTCCTGTAGTACGAGAATGCCTCGGACCAACGTCCGAGATCCTCGAGCTCCTTCCCTATCGCATAGTAAATGAACACATTCTTGTCATCGGGAAGATTCGTCGATCGCAGCGCCGCTTTCATCTGCTCGATGTGCGTGTCGTCCTTTGCCGCTGCGAGTCGTGCGAGGTGATAATGATTACGCTGGTGGTTCGGATTCTTTCCGAGCAGCGTCGTGTATATCTCCCGAGCCTCGGCTATCTTGCCAAGGTAGACACCGCATGCCGCGAGATTGGCCGCGAACAAATCCACGTCAGGCTGCAACGCGTTTGCTTTTCGATAAAGGGGCCAGGCTTTCTCGGCGAGGCCGATTTCCGTATAAACAGTGCCGGCCATATCCAGATAGCGCGGGCTGTTTGCAAGACTTGATTCATACCAGGCAATGAGGTCGGCAGCCACCGCGTTTCGCCTCGCCATCGAATGCTGGCTGGCCAGTTCGATTGCTGCATCGTAGCGCGAAGGATCCAGTTCCAGCGCTCGCTCGAACTCTTTGACCGCTTTCACAGGTCTCTGCGCCGCTTTCTGGACGAGCCCGGCCAGAAAATGGCCTTCCGGGTCGGCATCGTCCAGCCGCAGCAGTCTTTCGGCCCAGGTCTCGACAGCAGCCCAGTCCTGCAATTCCGCTGCGCGCCTGCCGAGCAGGCTTAGTCTCTTGGCGTCGCTGTTCATGTGCTCGGCGAGTGACCTCAAGGGAATCGGAAAACGCCAGTTCAAATGTTTCGCCGTTGCTATACTGGCGGCTGGTCATGAATTTTACAGGCTCTTGCGATGAGAATCTGCCTCTCCAAAAGCCGGTCCCGGACGACCGCCCACTCTGGAAGAACGATGACGGAACTTGTGGATGAAATGACTGCCGAGCGAGTCGCCGCCTGGGTGAGACGGAAGATCGCAGAGGCGGTCGAGGAATTTCAGAAACGGAGCATTGCGGACAGTGCGGTTCTCGAGGCGAAACCCGCCTGGGCCTTTCCTTTCAATGTCGTCATCGGCAAGGTTCGCGGACAGCGCGATGACAGTCACTTTTTCTGGACGATTTGCGGCGATGTACCCTGCGATTTTCTCGCGTCGTCCGTGGCCGCCACGCCGCGGGAAGCGGCCCGGCATTTTGCGCTGAAATGGCAGCTCGAGGCGGCCAGACAGCGGGGATCGGAGCAGGCAGCCCTGGCAGACGACCGGGAGCGGGCGGCGGAGGCCCTGTACGATCTCGTCAGGGACGATGTCCTGTGGCCGGGCGGCTAACCTGCGAAGAGCGTTGCTGCACGGGGGCTCGACCGCCTCGTCCGGATTTTTCCCCCGTTTTTGCGGTCCAATCGCTCTGAAGAGGGGTCGGCGAATGGCTCGCCGAGCGAAAGGGGGGTGAAGATGGAGAACCGATCGAAGCGTGCATACCTCTGGCTGGCGATCGCCGCGGCGGGCTCGGGCTGTGCTTCACCCGCGGTTTATGCGCCTCCGGAGAGTCCGCAAGCCGCACAGGAGTGTCCGTTCGGACGGGTTCTGGTATGCCGGGATCGGTACGATACCGTGCTGGCCGGCGGCGAAGACGAGGAGCAGGAGTTCTGTATGTGCCAGGATCTGGGGAAGGTGCGGTAAGCAGACAGCGGCCGGTCCAGATCCCCGACGGAGCTGTGTTCGGCAGCGCCGCGCAGGAACCCGTATGCCTATCCGCCATCTTGTGGTCAGTCTGATTGTGGCATGTGCCGCTGCAGTGTTGATCTTCGCCGTCGGTTCCGCGATTCGAGATGGCGGCGTCGGGGTGCGGGAAGGCGATACATCAATGGCCCACGAGCCTGCGGGTGCTGCAGCAGACATTGGCTTGGAGAGGGCGGAAAGTGCCGGCGTTGTAGCGGAGGACGGGCACAGGTCGAAAAAAAGCACCGATAGCCCTGGTGCCGCTGAACATAGAGCAACGCCCATCACGATTTCTACGGTGTATGACGTTGTCTTCGGAAATGACGATGGTTCGCCGTTGTCACAGATTCACTCGCAATTCAAGAACGAACAAAGAGACAATTCATGGGCTGACGCTACGGAAAGCGGAATCCGTCTTAGTATTGCGAAGTCCGGGGCAAATGATTGGGCGACCGTTGAACACATCGAATGCCGGGCGACGATATGCGAGATAGCCGGATTCATGCCCGATAGAATGCAACATCCGGAACTCGACCCGAGAGAACTTTTTCCGGATGATTTCGGGATTGGCTGGTGGCAAGGCCAGATTGACATGGCGTTGCGGACGCACACGTATGACGATGAGGGAATAACACGATTTCTGATAATCGTCGCAAACACACGCGTGTTCGTGCAGCGGGCGCCGAGAGATGACTAGCGCTGCGCTTCGAGGTTGGCGAGATTGAAGAGGAATGCACCTCCGAGCTGTCAAACATGCTCGGCACACAAAAAAAGGGCCTCTTTCGAGGCCCTGTGTAGTTGCAACCGTAGCTGCGTTATTCGAACGACTGCGTCAGCCGCACGTAGTAGCCTCGACCGAACAGGCGATACGTCGAGGGGTCGGTATTCGCATTGAAACCGATGTCCATGTACGGCGGCTCTTCGTCCGTGATGTTGGTGACGCCCGCCGCGATCCGCGTTCCGGTGTTCTCGAACTCGTAGCTGGCCACGATATCGTGGTAAAGCTGCGCGTCGATCGTTTGGATGTAGATCGGATCGCCGGTCTCGGGATCGACGGCATTGCCGGGACCGCAGTTGCAGAAGGTATCGGCGTCCAGGCCGCTGACGTATTCGCCGAGGTAACCGATGGTCCAGTTCTCTCGGTACCACTGCAGCGAGTAATTGATCTTGTTGGTCGCGTAGGCGCCGCCATCCTCGGCCGTGGGGTCCGTGAACCGACCCGACAGATCGTCCTCCCTCGCTCCCGGGAAAGGCACCTTGGTCCGTTCCAGCAGGTGGGACCACAATAGCGCGGCCTCCCACTGGCCGAAGCCGGATTCAAGATTCCAGCGGATTTCGGTGTCGACACCCTTCGCGCCCTGCTCGGCGACGTTCAGCGACGTATCGACGACCTGCTTGATGCTGTAGTCCGCGTTGCGCGTGACCAGTGCGCACGAGGCTGGATTCTGCCGGGTGTAGCAGTCGTCCAGGATGAATTGCACTCCAAGGGAACTGATACCCTCTTCGAGATCGACCTGCCAGTAATCCAGCGTAACGGTCAGGTCCTGGAATTGCGGTGTCCACACCACCCCCGCCGTATACGATTCCCCGGTCTCCGGATGCAGGTCCGGATTACCGCCGACTTTAGCCAACAACTGACTATCGAACTGCACTCCGACCTGCGCACATCCGGCCGGGAGCGGATCGCCGGCAGCGGGTATGCACGGATCGTTGTAGGTCGGGAAACTGTCGACTATGCCGCCGAACAGATCGCTGATCGTTGGCGCGCGAAACACCGTACCGGCCGTGCCGCGCAGTTTCAGGCTCTCAACGGCCTGGAACTCGAGGCCGAGCTGCCAGGTCGCTTCTCCGTCGAATGCGTTGTAGTCGTCGTAACGCGCACCGAGCTTGACGTTGAGAGACTGTTCGCCGTTCCTGTACATCGGCGCCAGAAGTTCCAGGAACACGCCGTTGTTGTACAGCGAGCCCGCGGTGCCTGCACCGGTATTGCCGGTCACGATGTCGAGCTGCTTGCCGGAATCGGGCACGAAGTCGAGGCTATTCGCGAAGTAGGCGTAGCCGACGGCCCAGCCCAGTGGCCCGCCCGGCAGCTCGAAGAGCTCACCGTTCACGCTGAAGCCCGCCTGCTCCTGCGTCGTGACGAAGGTGTCCGTGAGGGAGGCCACAGCCACGTACGCGAGCTGGTCCGCCGGAATCGCGCCGGGACCGGCAAAAAGGTTGAGCGGCACGCAACCAGGGAGGGCATTAGCAATGTCCGTGGCGTCGGCGAGGCTCCCGTAGCACTCCGGTTGCCCGTCGCCGTCGACATCCGCGGACGGCCCGAGGGCAGTGGCCAGGCGCGGCCCCGAGAATTGACCGGTGTCGTGGTCCACGCGACTGCGATGGCCCCGGTTATAGAAGATCTCCCAGCCCATTTCGCTGAACTCGCCCGCCAGTGAGCCGACGAACTGGTACTGCGTAATGTCCTGCGTGAAGCGGCGGGGGATTTCGGTCATGCGCCGGCGGGCGTTGATGACCGGCTCGTAGATGAGCGCCGTGCCATTGGCCGCGTTATAGGCGTCAATGGCCTGCCGAAGATAGAAGTTCTCCTCCGATATGCCTTCGAAGGAAACCCCGCCGAAGGTCACGGGGAATGCGGGGTCCGATTCCGTGGTGTAGGGCGTCGGCGCCAGCTCCTGTGCCGATTCGCGGAAATTCCCGCGAAGTGATGCACTGGCGCGCACGTTCTCGCTCACATCGAAGGCGCCCTCGGCGAATATGTTGGTCCGCTCGTACGGCGTCTGAATGTAGTTGATGGGCGCGAAGTTGTACGTGCGGCCGTCCCACGGCTCCATGGGCGCCCCGGGCGTCGGCGCCATGAAGAAACCCTGCGTCGCAAACAGCATCCGACCTTCCGGGATGCGCGATGAGCCGAGCGGATAGCAGCCGCCGGAGGGTGTACCGTCGTACGGAGCCGCGACCTGATTCTCACAACCCTCCGGATAGATGTAATAGGTGTCCTGGAAGTAATCCCAGGGTGCATCCTGCTGGTACGCCTGCGACTGGTTGACGTACTCGGCGCCGAAGACGAAATTGCCCTGGTCGAACTGCTTGCCGACGATGACGCCGGCGCTGAGCTGCTCGCCGTCGTCCATGTCGAAGAAATCCGCCGTCTGCAGATCGACGCTGATCCCGTCGAAGTCCTTTCGCGTGATGATATTGACCACGCCGGCGACGGCATCGGCGCCGTAAACGGCCGAAGCACCGTCCTTCAGAATTTCCACCCGCTCGATCATTTGCGTGGGTATGGTCTGGTAGTCACCACCGTCGACGGTGCGGTAGCCGTTGATCAGGGTCACGGTACGGTCGACGCCCATGCCGCGGAGGTCGATCAGCACGGAGCCATTGCCGCCGTTGTTCGTCGTCGTCCCGATGGGCGAACCGGACATGGACGGCATGCGCTGGATCAGATTGCCGACGTCCGTAAGCCCGGTAATCACGATGTCGTCACGCTCGAGCACTGACACCGGGCTGGAACTCGCCAGGTCGGCACGCGGAATGCGCGAACCGGTAACGGTAATCTCCTCGAGTTCGTTCGGCGTTTCATCTTGCGCCAGGGATACCGGGGCATTCAACGCAGCGAGCGAGCCGGCGCCGGCGCTCAGAGCCAGCCGGATTGCCCGCTGTAGGCTGCGATTGGTCGTCATTTTGAATGACGGAGACATTCTTCGTGACACTTGTATTTCTCCCGAGAAATT
Organism: Kiloniellales bacterium; assembly: GCA_050728975.1. Lineage (GTDB taxonomy): Bacteria > Pseudomonadota > Alphaproteobacteria > Kiloniellales > JBOHKJ01 > JBOHKJ01. Next base: position 7,013 of record JBOHKJ010000322.1, read on the forward strand.
TAGTGAATCCCGCGGGTCCCTTCTGCG
>JBOHKJ010000323.1:0-4120 GCA_050728975.1 Kiloniellales bacterium
GGGAAGAGGAGGTGGCGCTGGCTGTACCGCCGGGGGAACCACGGCCGGCGACGGTGTAGCGGCGGCCGTCGTCGGAGAACTTCAGCTGAATCTGGCTAACTGCAAGCGAACGATCAATGTGCCAGTAGCAAAAGATGGGTCAGTGTTCTCGCCTGCCCTTAAGCGCCGCACAGGATACTGGGTCGGCGACAAGAGCGCGGAGATGTCGGTTGCGGCGTTTGATGACGCCCTCGCAGCATTGCGGAAGATGCCCACGCCAAGGTGGCGGAGGCCGAACAGGTCTGGTAATTGGGGGATTGTCGCTGGCGTAGGATGGACAACTATCGAGATTGAGCCAGAAGATGACTGATAGTTAAACGATGTAGTCAGCATAAGAAAGCTTCGTCTTAGCCCCTCCTCAAGCTGCGGCAAAAACTTCACGTATATATGCTGCTCACTGAGCGACCGCCTCGGGGCCCAGCAGGGCCTCGGCCAGCCGGGCGTCGCGGCCGTAGACGTCGTCGCGGAAGTGAACCGTGCCGTCCTTGTTGACCCAGGCGGTGACGTAGACCAGGTGGACCGGGATCGGCTCGGCCAGCGGCACCACGGTGCGCTGGCCGCTCGCCACCACCTCCTCGATGCGTGCCAGCGGCCAGCCGCCCTGGGGTTGCAGCAGGAGCTCGGTCAGCAGCAGCGGCTCGTGGAGGCGGATGCAGCCGTGGCTGAAGGCGCGGCGGCTGCGCTCGAAGAGCGCGCGCGCCGGCGTGTCGTGAAGATAGATGTTGTGGTGGTTGGGAAAGACGATCTTGACCCGGCCGAGCGCGTTGTCGGCGCCCGGCTTCTGGCGCAGCTTGTAGGGGAAGGTGGCGCGCGTCACGCCGCTCCAGTCGATGGCGAGCGGATCGAGCGCGGTCGCCCCCGGGCCCCAGTCGCTGAAAAGCTCGAAGCTCTTCGCCGCGACGTAACCCGGGTCCTTCTTGATCTGCGGCAGCAGCTCCTTGGAGGCGATCGAGGGCGGCACGTTCCAGTAGGGATTGATCTCGACGTACTGCACCTCGTCGCTGAAAGCCGGCGTGCGGCGATAGGGCGCGCCAACCACGACGCGGCCGTCGTAGAGCGTCCTGGGGCCGTGGACCAGCTTGACCTCGAAGTCGGCGATGTTGACGAAGAGATAGCGCCAGCCGTAGTCGTCGGGCATCCAGCGCCGCCGCTCCATGTTGAGCAGCATCTGCTCGATGCGCCGCTCGACGGTGGCGTTGAGCGCGGCCAGCGTCTGCTTTCCCACCGCGCCGTCGATGTCGAGACCGTGCCGATCCTGAAAGAGGCGCACGGCCCGCTCCAAGGATTCGTCGTAGAGGCTCGCATCGAGAGCTTGCGCGAAATCCGTGGGCGGCAGCTCGCCGCTCGCGGCGAGGCGGCGGCGCAGCTCGAGAACGCGCGGACCGCGCATTCCGGGCTTCAGCGTCTCGCCCCCGGCGACGCCCGGCCAGCCGCCGGCCGCCGCGAGCGCACGGTAGTCGGCGAGCGCCTGACGCAGGCGCCGGTATTCGTTCTGCTGCGGGGCGAGGCCGCGCAGATAGGCGCGCAAGCCCGTCGCATCGAGGGCGGAGGCGACCTGCAGCACCTCGGCGCGGTCGACGTCGAGCGGATAGACGAAGACCTCGGGGTCGACCTTGGCCGGCTCGAGACGGCCCGAGGCGAGATCGGAGGCATAGGCCATGACGCCGAGCGTGAGGCGCAGCTCGAGCCGCGCCAGGAGATCGGCACGATCCGCCGGGAGCAGCGCGCGGATCGCCTCCGCGCCGTAGTCGGCGGGGTCGAGCCCCTCCTCGTCGGCGCGCAGCAAGATTTCGGCGAGCAGCAGCGCGCGCTCGTTTGCAGCACCGCCGGTCACCCACAGCGGCGCGTTGTCGCGCTGCGCGTAGAAGCTGGCGGCGGTGGCGAGATCGCTGGTGGTCTCGTCGCCGCCGCTCGCCGCATGGCCGGTCAGCAGCTCGCCGGCGAGCGCGTCCTGGAAGGCGTCGGCATGCGCCGCCCCCGGCAGCCACAGCAGCAGCAGGAAACAGGCGCAGGCGGTTCGCAGAGCGGTCATCGGAGCGGCAGCGTCCTTTTCAGTCGCCCTTGTGGGCGCTCACGGCCGCCTTGGTTTCCGGATCCTCGTCGGTTCGCTTCTCCGGCAGCCCGTCGGCGAAGGCGAGCCACGGCAGCCGGCTCTCGATCCCCCAGTGGATGCGCGGCGGAACCTCCTCCGGGCGGTCGAGCGTGCCGAGCGCGATCCCGACCGAACCGGGGGTGACGAAGTAGCGGAAGAAAAGCGGCGAGCCGCAGGCACCGCAGAATCCGCGCTCGGCGATCGGCGTCGCGCGATAGACCTTCGGCCGCCCCTTGGTCCAGAAAATCCCGTCGTTCGGGAAAGAGGCCCAGAGCGCGAAGGCGGCGCCGAATTGGCGCTGGCAGAGGCGGCAGTGGCAAAACTGCGGATCGTGGGGGATACCGACGATTTGGTAGCGCACCGCGCCGCACAGGCAGCCGCCGGTCAAGGTCAGCTCGGCACCTGCGGCGGCATTGCTCATCTCTGTCGGGCGGTTAGAGCAGATCCGGGTCGGATGGGATCGCCGTACGGCGATCCATCGACCCCGGTGAATCTGCTCTATTAGTCAAATCTAGAGCGGATTCACGCGATCTACTGGACCCTCTATGCGGCTCCATCCGATCGCGATCCGCTCTAGGAGAGGTAGTCGCGCACGTCGGTGATGTGGCCGGCCAATGCCGCCGCCGCCGCCATCGCCGGGCTCATCAAATGCGTGCGGCCGCCGCGCCCCTGGCGCCCCTCGAAATTGCGGTTCGAGGTCGAGGCGCAGCGCTGGCCCGGCAGCAGGCGATCGGCGTTCATGGCGAGGCACATGGAGCAGCCGGGCTCGCGCCAGTCGAAGCCGGCCTCGGTGAAGATGCGGTCGAGGCCCTCCTCTTCCGCCTGGTGCTTCACCAGGCCCGAGCCGGGCACCACCATCGCGTGGACGTGGCCCGCAACCTTGCGGCCCTTGGCGATCGCGGCGGCCTCGCGCAGATCCTCGATGCGGCCGTTGGTGCAGGAGCCGATGAAGACCTTCTCGATCTGGACGTCGGTCATCTGCGTGCCGGCCGCAAGGCCCATGTAGTCGAGCGCGCGCAGCATCGCCTCGCGCTTGCCCTCGTCCTTCGCCGCGTCCGGATCGGGAACCGCGCCGGTCACCGGCACCACGTCTTCCGGAGAGGTGCCCCAGGTGACCTGCGGCGGAATCTCGCCGACCGAGAGCGTGACCTCGCGGTCGTAGCGCGCGCCCTCGTCGGACGGCAGCGCCTTCCACTGCGCGACCGCCTGCTCCCACTGCCCGGCCTTGGGTGCCATCGGGCGGCCCCTGATGTAGTCGAAGGTGGTCTGGTCGGGCGCGATCAAGCCGGCGCGCGCGCCGCCCTCGATCGTCATGTTGCAGACCGTCATGCGGCCTTCCATCGAGAGCTCGCGAATCGCCGGGCCCGCGTACTCGATCACGTGGCCGGTACCGCCAGCGGTGCCGATCTTGCCAATGATGGCGAGGATCACGTCCTTTGCGGTGATCCCGAGCGGACGCTCGCCGTCGACCGTGACTCGCATGTTCTTGGCCGGCGACTGGATCAGCGTCTGGGTGGCCAGCACATGCTCCACCTCCGAGGTGCCGATGCCGAAGGCCAGCGCGCCGAAGGCGCCGTGGGTCGCGGTGTGGCTGTCGCCGCAGACGATGGTCATGCCGGGCTGGGTGAAGCCCTGCTCGGGACCGATGATGTGTACGATGCCCTGGCGCGCGTCGTTCATGCCGAACAGCTGGATGCCGAACTCGGCGCAGTTCCTGTCGAGCGTCTCGACCTGAATGCGGCTCTCCTCGTCCTCGATGCCGCGGCTGCGGTCGGTGGTCGGCACGTTGTGGTCGGCGACCGCCAGCGTCGCCTCGGGCCGGCGCACGGACCGCAGGCCTTCCAAGACCTCGCGCCACGCCGGCGCGCGCTGCGCCTTCGGCCGCGGCCTCGAACGCGGCTGGGTGCGGAGGACGGCGCCGCAGAGCACCGCAGCGCCGACGAGCGATGCGGTCCATACCACCAAGAGGTTCTCCGCGCCGATGGTCCG
>JBOHKJ010000324.1:0-2197 GCA_050728975.1 Kiloniellales bacterium
CAGCCTTCATACATGAACGTCATCGGCTTCGGGCCCTTCATATAGCCGGTGTCAAGGCGCTCGATGCGGAAGCCCGAGCCGGAGATGAGCTCATTGATTGCTCGGTTGAGATGGCAGCCGCCGCCAATGCGTTTCCACATCGGGGTGAGGCGGTCCTGCCAGCGGCGCACGCTTGCATCGGGCGAACGCCCGTGCTCGACGAACAGCAGCTGTCCGCTTGGCCTGAGCACGCGGCGCATCTCTCCCAACGCGCACACGGCGTCAGGGATGGTGCAGAGCGTCCAGGTTGTCACCACGGTGTCGACGCTCTTGTTTTCCAGCGGGATCGCCTCAGCGGAGCCTTCCAGCAGCTCGACCGGGAGCGCCGCTTTGTCCCTGACTTTACGCGCCATCTCCAGCAGTCTTGGCGACGGATCGAGCCCGATCACGTGCGCGACCCTCCCGGTATAGAGCGAGAGGTTGAGGCCCGAGCCGACGCCGATCTCGAGAACACGGCCCTCAGCAGCGCCAATCACTCGCTGGCGATAGGCCACCAGATTCCGCTGTCGCATCGACAGGTGGATGAGACAGGGCAGGATTCGGCCCTGGTAAAAGCTCACGCGCTGACTCCCCGAGAGAAAGGCATTCATCCGATGTCGGCGAGCGCCGGGATGGTATCGAGCAGCCAGTAGGAGAAGGCCGAGAGTTGTCCGGTGATCATCGCGACACCCATGAGAACCATGATCGCACCAGCGAACAGCTGGAGCACCCGTCCGAGCCGCCCCATCGTCCTCAGTCGCGCGGTGAGCGCGTCGGTGAACAGGGTTGCCAGCAGGAAGGGAACGCCGAGCCCGAAAGAGTAGATGGCAAGCAGCGCGACACCGCCGGCGACGGTGGCCGAGGCGGCGCCGACGGTGAGGATGGCGCCAAGGATCGGGCCGATGCATGGCGTCCAGCCGAAAGCAAAGGCGAGCCCGAGCACGTAGGCCGACGCCGGCCGCCCACCTGGCACCGTGGCGTGGAACCGCAGGTCCCGCAGCATCCAGACCGGGCGCAGGAGGCCGATCAGGAACAGCCCGAAGAGAATGACGACGGCGCCGCCGACGATATTGAGCTCATAGCGATAAGCGAGGAGCAGTTGGCCAAGCGCCGTGGCGCTCGCGCCCAGCACCACGAAGACCGTTGAAAACCCCAGAACGAAGCAAACGCCAAGGCCAATCGCCGGCAAGCGCAGCGCGAGCGCGCCGCCAGCTGGGGAGCCGTTGGGCGCGCGACCGGCCACATACGACACGTAGCCAGGAACGAGCGGCAGCACGCACGGCGACAAGAACGAGATCACACCCGCCGCGAAGGCGGTCAGCGCGCCGATATTCGAGATCTCCAGCATTGCTTTCAACACACCTTGCTCTGAACTTGCCCTGGTCTCACCGCGCTTCTCTGGCACCGCGAATCAGCGCCTGGAGTGTCTTCAGGTCGGTGGCGCCGCGGAGGATCTCGCTGCCGATTACGAAACCCGGCGTCCCGTTGATCCGCAATGCGCCGGCAAGCGCCAGGTTGCGGTCGATCGCGGCCTGAATGGCTGCGTCTTGCATGTCGGTCTTGAGGCGCTTGATGTCGATCCCGACCTGCGCCGCAGCGGCGAGCACCGCTTCTTCGTTCACTGCGCCCCGAACCTGCATCAGGGCCTGGTGGAAAGCGACGTAGCGCTCCTGGCGGTGAGCGGCGAGCGCGGCTCTGGCCGCGAAGACGGAGTCCGGCCCGAGGATTGGAAACTCCTTGTAGACGATCCGAAGCTGCCGGTCGGCGGCCTCGGCCTCGGCCATTACGGGGGCCACCCGTCGGCAGTACGGACAGTTATAGTCGAAGAACTCGACCATGGTGACGTCACCCTGCGGATTGCCGCCGACGGGGCTCGCGTCATCGCGGAACACCTCGTCGGCCCGCGCCGCCAAGACTGCCTGCGCTTCGCTCTGCTCGGTCATGCGCCGGCGCGCCTCCAGGCTCTGCATGGCCTCGACAATGATCTCGGGATTGCTGAGGAGATAGGCGCGGACCCGGCGCTCGAACTCATCCCGCGGAAACTCGGCGACAGCCGGTTCTTGGAATACCCCCCGGAAGCCGGGATCAAGCGCCAACCAAGCCACGGCGGCGCCAACAAAAACCACGGCGAACGCCGCCCAGCCGATGAGGGGCGTCAGATGTGCCCGCTTTTCTGGCA